>JBDTSA010000114.1:0-6443 GCA_039931335.1 Acidobacteriota bacterium | reverse complement strand
CCATGACACGAGTTTAGCGAACTTAGTTCCGGGGCGCTAATAAGTCGGACTTGGGTTTTACGTCTTTGGTCTTTGGTCTTTGACCTTTGGCCTTTGTGCTCGGATAAGGCGCTCACTCCAAACCAAAGACCCAAGACCAAAGAACCAAACGACTTTTCTTTCAGAAACTTTTCCATTATCCTCTCCGTAAACCCGAATCCAGGTTTTCACTCCGCATTTACTGTTATGAAACTTAAGTTAGCTTTGTTCGCTTTCGCAGCGACGGGTCTTCTTGCCCTGTCGGTGAACGCTCAGTCGTACGCGATCACGAATGCACGGATCGTAACCGTCTCAGGCCCGACGATTGAGAAGGGCACCGTCGTCGTGCGCGACGGCCTTATCGGCGCGGTCGGAGCAGATGTAAGGGCCCCGAATGACGCCCAGGTCTTCGACGGAACGGGTATGACCATCTATCCCGGATTCGTCGATGCTCTAACGAGCGTTGGTATTCAGACATCGCGGCCGACAACTCCGGCACCCGGTGGTGGCGGAGCCGCTGCTGCTGCTTCCGCACAACAATCGGCGCCTCAAACCAACTCGAATTACCCGGCCGGGCTTCGTCCTGAGCTTGTTGCGGCGGACGATCTTCGGGCAGGCGAGGCGCAATTTGAAACGAACCGCAATGCCGGCTTCACGACGGTAGTTACTGTTGGGCGAACCGGAATATTCAACGGCCGATCGGCGATCATCGATCTCGCCGGTGAATCGGTTTCGGCGATGATCGTCAAGCAACCATTCGCCGAGCACGTTTCGTTCTCGACCATCCCGGGTCAATATCCCGGTTCACTGCTGGGCACATTCTCCGCGCTCAGACAGATGTTTCTCGACGCACAGCGTCTCGCAGAGCTGCAGAAAATTTACGCAGCGAATCCGCGGAGTATGAAGCGACCGGACGCCGATCAATCATTGGAAGCCTTGTTTCCGATCCTCAATCGACAGATTCCCATCGTGTTCAATGCGAATCGGGAGATCGAGATCGTGCGAGCACTCGATTTTGCGAAGGAATTCAATCTGAAAGCTATAATCGCCGGCGGGCAGGAAGCGTGGAAGATCGCGGACCGTTTGAAGGCTCAGGACGTGCCGGTACTTCTGTCGCTAAACTTTCCAAAACGCACAACCACAGCTTCGGCGGACGCCGATTCCGAAAGTATGGACATGCTCCGCTTTCGTGCGGAAACTCCGAAGACCGCGGCGAAGCTTCAACAAGCAGGTGTAAAGTTCGCGTTTCAATCGGGCGGAGCAACGACGCTCGCCGACTTTTTTTCGAACGCCGGAAAAGCTGTCGAGAACGGACTGAGCCGCGATGCCGCGATCCGTTCGATGACGCTCGGTTCGGCGGAAATACTTGGCGTGAGCGATCGTATGGGCTCGATCGAAGCGGGAAAGATCGCAAACCTCACGATCGTAAAGGGCGATCTCTTTGGCAAGGATCGATTCGTGTCGAATGTGTTTGTCGATGGCCGCCCGTTCGAGCAGAAGCCTTCGGCCGAACGTCCGAGCACGGGCCGCCCACCGTCGGGGACAGCTCCGACGATCGCACAGGTCGGCGGGAATTATTCGATCACGATCGAGGTTCCGGGACAGCAGTTAACGGGAACGCTCGCTCTCACGCAGCAAGGCGCGGGGATCAGCGGCTCACTCCAGACGCAGCTCGGAACTTCGTCGATAAAGGACGGAAAAGTACCGGCCGAGGGATTCAGCTTTGCCGCGACGGTTGAGTTCGGTGGATCGCAGGTCGAGATCATCGTGAAGGGAACCGTGACTGGCAATCAGATAAACGGAACGATCGACTCGCCGCAGGGAACCGTCCCGTTTTCGGGGACGCGGAATCCGTAATTTGTGGCTTTGCCACGCGATGAGCGGAAAGGCTTTGCCTTTCCGCTGGACGATGAAAAAAGGCCAGCGCGGCTACGCCGCCGGGTTTCGGAGGCCTAGCCTCCGTGATGTATGGAAGGACGATACGGAAAGGCTGAGCCTTTCCGCTCATCGGCGGGCAAAGCCCGGATACCGTTCTTTTGTGCGTGGCACTCATGCAGGAGAGACGCTTGCGTTCCCGTTTTCGACTATTTAAGTTTATGAAAATACTCACAGGCAGTATCTGCGGACTTGTTTTCTTGTTGTCCTACTTCATTACCGGTGCTCAAACCCGCAACGAGCTTCTTATCAAAAACGCGACTGTCTTGACCGCCATTCGCGGAACGCTCGAGAACACCGACATTCTTATTCGCGACGGAAAGATCGCGCGGATAGGAAAAAATCTTTCTGCCGACAGCGGAGCGAGGACGATCGATGCGACCGGAAAGTTCGTGACGCCCGGGATCATAGACGCACACTCGCACACGATGATGGACGCGATCAACGAAGGTACGCTATCCGTGACGTCGATGACACGAATTCGCGATGTGCTGAATCCGACTGACATCGCGATCTATCGTGCGCTCGCGGGCGGCGTCACATCGGCAAATCTGCTGCACGGATCGGCTAATGCAATCGGCGGCCAGAATTCGACGGTGAAATTTAAGTTCGGAAAACCGATCGAGGACTTCCCGATCCCCGATGCACCGCCCGGGATCAAGTTCGCACTGGGTGAGAATCCGAAGCGTTCGAGCCAGACATTTCAACCCGGCCAGGTTCCGCGCTATCCGCGGACTCGGATGGGAACGCTCGAGGTGATACGCGATGCGTTTGTCCGTGCACGCGATTACAAACAGGCGTGGGATGACTACCGAGCAAAGAAGACGAATATTCCGCCACGTCGCGACATCGAGCTCGAGCCGCTCGTCGAAGTTCTCGAAGGCAAGCGCCTTGTACACGCGCACGGTTATCGCTCGGACGAACATCTGAACCTCATGCTCCTCGCGGATGAGTTCGGGTTTCGCGTGGCAACGCTTCAGCATGGCCTCGAGGCATACAAGATCGCACCCGAGATCGCGAAGCGCGGGACGGGTGTTTCGATCTTTGCCGACAGTTGGAGCTACAAGCTCGAAGCTTACGACGCGATTCCTTACAACGGATACATCCTCTGGAAGAACGGTGTGGTCGTATCGATCAATTCCGATTCCGACGAACGAATGCGCCGGCTGAATTTGGATGCAGCGAAGATGATGAAGTACGGCGGCGTTCCTGAGGAGGAGTCGTTGAAGATGATCACGCTGAACCCGGCGAAGCAGTTGGGTATCGACAAGCGCACAGGCTCGATCGAGCAGGGAAAGGATGGCGACATCGTAATCTGGAACGCACATCCGTTCAGCGTCTACTCGCGCGTTGATATGACTCTGATCGAGGGTGAAGTTTATTTCGATCGATCTCTCGATATCCAGAAGCGGGCGGAGATCGCGAAAGAGCGCGAGGCGCTTGAGAAGCTGGACGTAAATAAAGCTCCGAGCTCCGGCGGGACGCCTCCGCGAATACCGGCGGAGAAACGGAGCGGAGAGCGGGACGAGGCTGAGTACGGCGACGGAGATAACAATCATGAGTAAGAAGAAAGGGAGAAGGGGAGACACGGAGAAGGGGAAATTTGAGTCGGACGTGAAGCTTTTTACGCCGCGTCGCCGCGTCGCCGCGTCACAATTGTGTCGCTTTGTTCTCTCGGCGTCTCTGAGCCTCTGCGGTTTATTCACCGCTACTGCACAGAGCGATGGATCACAGCAGAACAAGACTGGACGAGCGGGGACGTTCGCGATCATGAACGCCCGTGTTGTCACAGTCTCGGGCGCAGTAATCGAGAACGGAACGGTCGTCATTCAGGACGGTAAGATCGCGGCGGTCGGCACGGCGGTAACTATTCCGGTGAATGCTGAAAAGATCGACGGTAGAGGATTATCTGTCTATCCGGGGATGATCGATGCTGGGACGGATCTCGGGTTGGCGGAGATCGGACAGGGTGCCAACGCGACGATGGATCTCGCTGAAACCGGAACAATGAACGCGAATGCGAAGGCGATCCTCGCCGTTAATCCGCATTCGTCCCACGTGAACGTCACTCGTGTCAATGGAATTACTACCGTGCACACCTCACCTACGGGTGGTTTGATCGCAGGCCAGAGTGCGGTGATCAACCTCAACGGATCTACTCAAGCCGACATGGCAGTTGTGTCGACCGAGGGGCTTGTTATTAATTTTCCGCGGATCTCGACCTTCGGCGGATTTAATCCCGGGACGGCGCCGCAAACCGTCGATTTTAATGAGGCCGTGAAGCGCCGCGACGCACAGATCGAAGAGTTGAAAAAGATCTTTAAGAACGCGGAGAACTACGGCCGGGCGAAAGACGCGTACGCAAAGGACAAATCGCTTCCAAATCCGGCGACCGATCTGCGGCTTGAAGCTGCGGTTCCATATGTTCGCGGCGAGCGTCCGATCTACTTCACGGTCGAACGCGAGCGCGACGTGCGTGCGGTCGCTAAGTTCGTCGGTGAGATGAAAGTCAAAGGCGTCATCGTTGGCGGACAAGAGGCGTGGCGGGCCGCGGACGAATTAAAGAAGAACGACATCGCCGTCATCTACACGAACATTTACAACCTTCCTGTTCGCGACGACGATGCCTACGACTATCTGTTCGAAGCACCTGCAAGGCTGCAGCAGGCGGGAGTGAAGTTCGCGGTCTCTACGGGAGATAGCGGAGCTGAAGTACGCGACCTTCCGTATCAAGCAGGAATCGCCGGTGCATTCGGTTTGTCGAAGGAAGACGCTTTGAAGTCGGTGACACTGTATCCAGCGCAGATCCTCGGTGTTGCGGATCGCCTGGGCTCGCTAGAGGTCGGAAAAATGGCGAACATCGTCGTCACAGACGGCGATCTTCTCGAGCCGAGAACGAACATAAAGTATCTCTTCATCGGCGGGCGACTGCTACCGCTGACGAGCCGCCACACGGAATTGTTCGAGAGCTTTAAAGACAGAAAGTAAGAGAGTTCAGAGTTCAAAGTTCAGGGTTCAGAGTGCGAGCTAAGGCTCGCACGTTGAGCCTTAACTTGCAAATCCTCTATCCCTTGCAAACACGATCGCCTGTGCGCGTGTCCAAACGCCGAGCTTGTCGAATACATTCGACACGTGATTCCTGACAGTCTTTTCGCTGATCGAGAGGCGCTCCGCGATCTCGGCATTAGCCAGCCCTTCTGTGATCAGGCCAAGAATTTCGCGCTCTCGTTTCGAGAGCCCAGAGAACGCCGCGTCCTCGTCCGTCGCCCGAGCATTTCTGCCGGTAAATTCCAGAACCGCTTTACAAAACCGGTCCTAAGCGGGCTCGGTTTCCAGCAAGACATGATTCTTCGAATCGAGCTCGACGAACTGGGCTCCGTGTATTCCCGTAGCAAGGATTCGGCCTTCGGTGATCGGGACGACATCATCCTCGCGCGAGTGGAGAATGAGGGTCGGCACTGCCACCTTGTCCAGGAGGTGTGTGATATCGATTTCCGCTCTGACTTCCAGCAATTGCGCGGCGATGGGCCCCGATGTCGTCTTTCGGCATAGATCGTTGAACCATTCCAGCTGCTGATCGGTTCCGCCCGGAATGAAACGCGATGTGAACACCTGACGAAAAGTCGGGTTATCGCTCCCCCAGCCGAGCCGCACCAGATCGATCATCGCCCGGTAAATTTGTTCTCTATTCGGATCGTTGCGACGATACGGTCCGCGTGCGTATCCGCCGTAAAGAATCAGCCGAGCAACTCTTTCGGGGTGCGTGACGGCGTAACCGATGCAAGCCGACGAGCCTTGCGAAATTCCGAGCAGACTGAAGGGCTCGGATATTCCGGCGGCATCGATAACGGACTCGAGATCCTCGACCCACCTGTCGTAACAGATATCTCCGACCTCCCAATCGGTCATCCCGCATCCGCGTTCGTCGTGCCGGATGTATCGGAAGTGGTCTGAGAAGAAATGGATCCAGTGACGCCAGACCGGGCTTTCCCAGTCGAAGTCGAGATGCGTCATCCAATTTGCAGCCTTGATCAGAGGCGGGCCTGTGCCGGCTTCAGCCCATGCGAGCTGAACGCCATCCGGCGTTCGAACGTATCGGATTTTTTGACCGGCCCTTTTCATAACCGAACGCAGTGGATTGAGATGGATCGGGGCAAAAGACCCAGCAGATCCGACGGAAGAATATCAAAACCGGGACGAAACACCCATTGTAACGCGGTGCGGCAAACTCCATGCTAATCTACTTAGTTCTGTAAAAGTTTTGTCCATCAGTCGAGGCAAAAGGGGAGATTTGTCATGAATAAAGCATTTGGTTTGATATTTGGTGTGGTTAGCTATTTCGTCTTTTTCGGGACATTCCTCTACGCGATCGGATTTGTCGGAAACTTTTTTGTTCCAAAGTCTATCGATTCAGGTATAGAAGTGCCGTGGGTACCAGCTCTCGTGATCAATCTCGTACTGCTTGTAATATTCGCGCTACAGCACAGCGT
>JBDTSA010000113.1:0-6460 GCA_039931335.1 Acidobacteriota bacterium | reverse complement strand
GTAGCGGAGAAAGAGAGAAAGGGAGAAAGGGAGAAGGGGAGAAAGAAAATAACCGGTCGGGGAGAGGGAAAACGACCGTTATGAAAATTCTACGCCACCAAGATCTAGATGTTTACAAAAAGGCATTCGATCTCGCCATGCAAATCTTCGAGCTCACAAAGAACTTTCCTAGAGGAGAAAGGTTTTCTCTCACCGACCAGATCCGACGTTCTTCTCGATCTGTTTGCTCGAATATCGCCGAAGGTTGGCGCAAGCGGCGCTACGAGGCGGCGTTCGCGAATAAGTTGAGCGACGCTGAAGCTGAGGCAGCGGAAACGGAAACCTGGCTCGAATTCTCCGTGAGGTGTGGGTATGTCGAGCGAGCGACTGCAATCAAATTGTTTCGAAAGTACGAAGAAACAATTGCGACTCTCGTGTCGATGTTAAACCGTCCGGAAGTGTGGGTTCTGCCTTCAGGACAAAAACGAAAAAGGGGACGAGACTAACGTCTTGTTCCCCTTCTCCCCTTCTCCCTTTCTCCCTTTCCCCCTTTCCGCCGATCTTCCCAGTTCCCCCGCCACCGCTTCCCTGGTCTCGCGCATGACGTCCATCACATCCCGTCCGTTCGTCTCGATCGGCGGCAGCAGGATCATCTCGATCTCACCCGGATAAGCGACGCCGGTTCTTTTGCCCATCATCCAATCCGTGTTCCTGATCGCGACCGGGACGATCGGCGCGTCGGTTTGTATGGCGAGGTGGAATGCACCTTTCTTGAATGGCAGCAACTCACCCGGCATCGCACGCGTCCCCTCGACAAACACTCCAAACGAATAACCGTCCGCCATGACCTTGCGTGCCTTTTCCATCGATATTCGCGCGCGTTCCGGATTCGAACGGTCGATCGCGATGATATTTACAAACCCCATCCCCTGACCGAGCACTGGCGCTTTAAGCAGTTCTTTTTTCGCAACAAGCCCGATGCGCTTACCGGCGTAGCGGAATAACGCGGCCGTGTCGAGATACGATCGGTGATTTGATGCGAAGACATAGGCCTGATCGGGATCAAGATTCTCAAAGCCGGTGACGCGTACCTTCGCACCGCACGCACGCAGCCACGTTTCGGCACCCCACAACGCAAGCGGATAAAGCCACAGCCGACGATTGATTATCCAGAGAAATAAGACTGCGGGGGCTCCGACAAAGAGAAGCAACGCCGACGCCGCGAACCAGCACCACCAATACCAAAGTTTGCCGGCCAAGTGCGATTTGCTAGACTTCTGAACAGAAAACGTCAGCGTTCTGTTCTCTCGTATATCTCGATCCAAATCACCGCCCGAACGGGGAGAGGCGGAGATGATTTCATTCGTATCCTTGGACATTCGTCGTCGTCGTTAATGTTATCGCTATGAAAATGCTGATTTGGAAGTTCTCTGCGCCTCTGCGTCTCGGCGGTTCGATTTTACTTCTTTCGCTCGCGATTGTCGCACAGGTCCCTTCACCACAGTCTGTTTTGGGATTTCGGCCGACCGACGACAAAACGATCGCCGACTGGACTCAGATCACAAACTATTTCACGAGATTGGATACCGCCAGCAACCGCGTCGCGGTTAGAGAGATCGGGAAGACGACAAACGGTAAGCCGCTGATCGTCGCGTTCATCTCGGCCCCCGACAACATCAAGAATCTCGACCGCTATCGCGCGATCAGCGCAAAACTCGCCGACCCGCGAACGATCAAGGACGCAGCCGAGCTCGAAACCCTGATCAAGAATGGAAAGACGATCGTCTCGATCTCGTGCTCGATACACTCCACCGAAATAGTCGCGTCGCAGATGTCGATGAACCTCGCGTACGAGCTTTCGACCGCGAACGACGACGAGACAAAAGAGATATTGAACAACACGATCCTGCTGCTGATCCCGTCCTCGAACCCGGACGGGATCGACATTGTCGCCAGCTGGTATCGCAAGACGCTCGGCACAAGATCCGAAGGCACTTCGCCGCCCGAGCTCTACCATCACTACGCCGGCCACGACGACAACCGCGATTGGTTCATGCTGAACCTCGCGGAGACGCAAGCCATCACAAAATTATTTTGGCAGGAGTGGTTTCCGCAGCTCGTCTATGACGTTCATCAGATGGGACAGACGGGCGCCCGGTTCGTGATACCGCCGTTTTTCGATCCGCCGAATCCGCGGGTTTCGCCGTCGATACTTCGCGAAGTCGGCCTTGTCGGATACAAGATGGCGGCTGATCTTCAGTCAAAGAACATCGCCGGCGTCGCGACGAATACTACGTTCGACACGTGGTGGCACGGCGGGTTTCGCTCGGCTCCGTACTTTCACAATTCGATCGGCATCTTGTCCGAAGCCGCGAGCGCTGATCTGATGTCACCGGTTACCATCACCAAAGAACAGATGCAGAAAAATCGGCCGGCTCGCGGACTGGAATCACCGCTCGTCACCGACACCGCGCATCCGGACGCTTGGGAACCCGGCGTTTGGCGGCCGCGTGACATCGCCGAAATTGAAATGACGGCGAGCCGCGCTCTGCTTTCGTTAGCGGCAAAATATCGCTCTCGTTACCTGAGAAATTTCTACGAGCTCAACAATCAGAATCTTAAGCCGGACCCGAGCGTTCCGCAGGCGTACGTCGTAATGGCCGGCCAGCCGCGTTCGGAATCGGTTGCGCGATTTATCGAGATACTTTTGTGGCAGGGTATTGAGGTTTACGGGATGACAAACGAGCTTTACGTGAAACACAGCAAGACTGAAGATTTTCACGAGATCCCGCTCGGCAGCTTTCTCGTGTTTCTAAACCAGCCGCAAAAGAATAACGTCCTGTCGCTTTTCGAAAAACAGGCCTATCCGAATCGCGTCAACGAAAAAGGCGAGGCGGAGGCACCCTACGACGTCGCAGGGTGGACGCTGCCGCTCCAGATGGGTGTCGAAACGTATGACGTGTGGGAGATACGCGATCTCGAGAAATATCGCAGCACACTTCAGCGGGTGCCGCACTGGAACTATCCGCGAGCAATATTAAATCTCACACAGTCCGCAATTCCTTTTCCGAAGCTGACGAATCCGCTAAAGACGAATCCGAAGATCGGACTCTATAAACCTTTCACGTCGTCGATGGACGAAGGCTGGACGCGTTTCGTTTTCGATACACACCAGATTCCTTACCGCTCAATTTCAAACGACGATTTTCGTGCGGGCCGTCTTGATTACGATGTCATCATTCTCGCCGCCGACAACGAGAACACGATCGTCAATGGCCTCAGCGCCCAGCGCTATCCGGCGGAGTTCGCCGGCGGCATCGGTGATGCGGGCGTTGAGAATTTGAAGAAGTTTGTAGAGGGCGGTGGAAAGCTCATCTGCTTTGATGATTCGTGCGAGCTTGCGATAAAGAGATTTGGCCTGCCGCTGCGAAACGTTTTGGCCGGATTGAAACGAAACGAGTTTTATAATCCTGGTTCGATCGTGAAGCTGAACGTTGACACTCGTCATCCGTACGCCCGCGGCATGCTCGAAGAAACACCTGCGTATTTCATTACAAGCTCGGCGTTTGAAGTTGTTCAGAGTGCGGGCTCCAGCCCATCTGAACGCGATAAATCGCGCACTCTGCACCCGCAGATCTTCGCCAGATACGCCGACAAAGATGCACTGATGTCCGGATGGATGCTCGGCGAAAAATATCTCAACGGCAAGGCTGCTCTAGCCGAGGTCGCGTATGGAAAAGGGAAGATCGTCCTCTTTGCGTTTCGTCCCCAGCACCGCGGACAGACAATCGGAACATTTCCATTTATCTTCAATGCGCTTGAGAAAGAATAATCGCTGTTCGGCAACTTAGTGTGTTTTCGTGTGAGTTAGTGGTGCCAGTTTGTTGCTCAACACACAGATACACAGCACGATGTGCTGACTTTATGAGCGGCTCGCGTGTTCGTGCCCAGAAAATCCTTGACTTGCGTTTTTCAAAAGTAGTAAAAACACTCTATAGCTTGACGTCCCCTATCGAGCACCCTCTCTCCGACATTTTCAAGTCAGAGTTGACAATAATGCATAACGGGTCACAGCCGGATCTTGTAGTTCTTAGGTCGGGCTGAGCTGTCAGTATCTCGCCAGTTTGTGCGAGACGAGTCAAAAGGGAGTAGAGCATGAGGGTCTGTTCTGTTTGCCAGAAGCGTCACGAGGAATTCGAGGCCTGCGTCGGCGGGACTCCGTCGGATTCGATTCCCGGCTTTTATCTGGGTAGTCTTTTGTTCTCCGGGCCGGCCGGCGACGTTCATCGGGCGCGGGAAGTCGGCTCGGGACGTTCATGTTTGATCCGGATCATTTCAACGGATGAGGATTGCGCACGTGAGATCCTGCGTGAAGCCGAGTTGGCCGCGAGGCTTTTCCATCCGGCCATCGCAAGCGTCTACGATGCGGGCCGGCTGGATGATGGGCGATGCTTCATCGTTTCAGAAGATATTGAAGGGCGCACGTTGCGGGAAATTCTTGACGATGTCGGCATCCCTGATCTCTTGGATACGATCGAGATCGTCAGACAGACGGCGGAGGCGCTGCACTCGCTCCACGCCGCAGGCTTGATGCACGGTGCATTGAATCCGCGGAACATTGTCTTGTCGGGGAATGTGGAACGAGCGTTAGTGCGTCTGCATCCACACGATCTCGGGCGAGCGCGGCAGCGGTCGATAATTGCGAACCGATTCGTTATCGATTCCGAACTCGACGCTCTCCGTTACTTTGCACCGGAGCAGTGCGCGGGCGGAGAGACAAGTGCCCAAAGTGACGGTTACAGCCTCGGCGTTGTTTTTTACGAACTTCTCGCGGGTGCTCCGCCTTTCGATGCTTCGACAGCGGTCGGGCTGATCCACCAGCACAAGAATCTGCCACCCCCGGAGATCAAGATCGGCAATTTCAATCTGCGGATGTTGGTCACTCATGCTCTGACCGAAGCGTTGCAGAAACATCCGCGGCTCCGCCAACCTTCAGCCGGCACTTTTGCACGGCAGCTTCGCCATATCGAACAACTGGCGACACACTCTTCGACACCTCCGCCGGCGTGCGTTGTGGCAGAGACGCCGGTGCCGAAAAAGCGCGACCCGATCCCCGTTGTCGCTCCGCCTCCGAGTTCGGTCGAACCGGCGGTCACAGCGATTGTGCCCGAGCGGCCGATTTTCGTTACTCCCCGTTCGAGACTGAAAGTGTGGAAGAAAAAACTGCACACGATTGCCGCACGTCTGGCAACGGAAACAAATGCTCAGGTCTCTTCGATCTTCGAATCTGCGAATCGTGAGATTTCTGATCGAGCATCGATCGCACCTTCAATCGTCGAAACTCGATCCGGCGATAATACTAAGGCTCGTCGAAAGGCCGAGCGGGAGACACCCGAGGACAGCGTTCCGTCAGAAGCTGCGCCTCGCGAGATTCTCGAAAGAGAAGGGAAGTTCGCAACGCAAGAGCGAACGGTTTCGCGTAAGCAAGAAGCGATAGAAACTCCGAAAGTCGAGGCAGCGGCTGAGATCCCAACCGTTGAAAATCCGCCGCGGGTGATGGTTGTCGAAACGCCCGTCGCCATCGAACCGTCGCTACCCTACGATGCACCGGTTGCGGCCGAACGCCCGGCGACCATTGAAACGCCCATCACCGACAAACCGGCTCTTGAGAATGAAGCGCACGTGACGACTGATCAGCCGGTTGCCGACCTGATCACAAGAACAAGTGAGGCTCCGGTGCAGATAAAAGCTCCAGCAGCGAAAATGCCATCACCTCCAGTACGCGTTACCTCGAAAGAAAAAGTCCCAGTCGTCTCGAATCCAAAGTTATCGAACGACAGACGTCCCGTGAAAAAAAGCGGGCTCGGATTTAAGGTCGATCTCGCCCAGCTCGAAGAGATCACGCTTGTCAGGCCGCCGGGCAATCGTCTCCAGATACATCTTGATGACACTGCGACGAAGCGAGTTCTTTCCGCGCCCCGCAAATTCAAACCACGGGTGCCGGAAGAAACCGGATTCTTTCCGACGCTGTTGGGCGATGTCAGAAAATCAGAAGCGGTCGAGCCCGATCAAAAAGGGACCATGTTTTCGGATCACTATCCTGTCGCTGCGCGGCCGACGACGACGACTCGCAATCGATATCTTTTGCTCGGCGGCGGGTTTGTCGCGCTCCTCGCGCTGATGTTATTCGGAAACGATTCCGCGACGAAGCTCTTTCAAACCTCGAGCTCGGCCGATTCGGTGACAATAAATACTCTACGGTCGACCGAGACTTCGCCCGAGGCACGTCCGCTCGAGCAGTCGAGGCCGATTGCGCTCAAGAATTCCGAAAAGGCGCCGTCGAATACTGTCAGCGTCAAAACGCCAAAGGAAAAACAATCGGTCTTGTCAGATGTGCCGGTCGCAGCAAAGCGGCCAGCATCAGCGCCTTTAGCCAAGAAAACTTCCGAAGCGAAAAATAAGAAACCCGCCGCCGAGCGAC
>JBDTSA010000112.1:0-6470 GCA_039931335.1 Acidobacteriota bacterium | reverse complement strand
GACGAGTAGCTCCTGTTAGATCTTTCTCACCTGGGCATCGCCGTAACCTTACTCTCGGGCTCGCGATTTGAACTCGCGAAAGATCGTTGCAAAATCCTTTTCACCATGCTGAATGATCTCGTTGACGATTCTCTTCGGACGCGATTCTCTCTCGACCGCCGCAACGCAGACCTCGCGCAATTTCGGGAAGGCCGGAGACTCGATCGCAGAAAGTTCTTCGAGCTCTGAGTGATCTTCTTCACGGAAAGCGGACCACAGACGTGTGCCGAGCTGAACATCGCTTCGCGACAACTTCACTCGAGCAGCGAACATTCTTCGAGATCGCTCGGAGTGAGCCTCCCGAAACCGTCCCAGGCTTCCGCGTCTGATAAATTAACTGGGGCGACACGAAAAATATCCGCCGTCGATTCCGCAAGAAGGCTCAGACAGAATTACATGTTCACCTGGCAGAACAATTCAATTCGAACCAAAGATCGATCTCGGAATCCGAACCGAGCGCAGTGAGTTTCGCGAATTTGTGAACGACCGTTTCGCGATAGTCGCTGCGTGCGTCCGGATACTCCGCGGCTAAAACTCGGGCTCGATTTTCCCAGAAATCTTGAAGGGTAATCCCCGAGACATCGCCGACGGCGAGACACTCCGGGCAGACGTCGATTTCGCCTTCAACACCGCTCGCTTTGAATTTATCGACCGTCGCGTCGCCCGGCCGAACGTGAAGGATCAAACCGACAAACCTATCGCGTAGATGATCGAGAGACAAACTCCGGCATAAACTCCGGCGAGGAGGTCATCGGCGCAGACTCCGATGCCGCCGGGAAGCGACTGAAGGTCGTCGATCGGGTACGGCTTCCAAATATCGAACAGACGAAACATCAGAAAGCCGGCGCCGATCAACAGCCACGAAGATGTGAACGGTATGAAAAGAAATACGACAAGCTGGCCGATGACTTCGTCGACGACTGCTTCAGGCGCGTCGGTGTTACCCAATAGCTCGACCGATCGACTGGCTGCCCAGATACCGAGCAATATGAAAAGCAGAAATGTAACGAGTATCACCGCATGGATCGCCGCGACGATCGCTTCAGGAGAACTGGGCGACGCGGAATAACGGAACGAAGCGAACACGGAGGCGAGCACCACATAGAATCCAACCGCAACGAGCGAACCATACGTTCCGGGTGCAAGCGGAAGATAGCCGACGCCAAACGTCGTGACGGCGAGTGAAACGTAGTCGAGAAGGCCCTGAGGTTTTCGCTTTTCAACCGAGCTTTTCGCCATTGGGTTTTTCTCCCGGATAACTGATCACTGAGAACTGAAAACTGGCATCTGAAACTAAAACTCAATTCCCTGCTGAGCATAGATGCCAGCGTGAAACGGATGTTTGATCTCTTTCATCTCGGTCACGAGATCGGCAGCTTCGATCAATTCGGCAGGAGCATTTCTTCCGGTCATGATGATGTGAAGGTGGGGCTGCGCTTCGCGAACGGCTTTTACTTCATTAAGCACCTTGTCGACATCGAGGAATTTGTAATCAAGCACGTAAACGATCTCATCGAAAACAAGAAGATCGTAATCACCGTTACGTAGTTTTTCGACGCATAACGCCCAGGTCTCTTCCGAAGTCTTGATGTCCTGGGCCGGATCGTTGGTGTCCCACGTAAAGCCATCTCCCATAGTATGGACTTCGACGCCTAACGTTTCGAGCGATTCGTGCTCCCCGTAACGATCATTTTTCGATTTCATGAACTGGATCAGACAGCACTTCATTCCGCGTCCTGCGGCCCGTACGAGAACTCCGAGGGCCGCGGTGGTTTTTCCTTTGCCGTCACCGGTGTTCACCATCAGGAGGCCTTTGGTGTTTTCGCGATAATTCTCGCGCCGCCACTTGTACCGTTTTTCTTTTGATTCGACCATTTAAGGAGATGCCCGCGAAACACGCCAAAGGACGCGAAAAGAAGAGCTCTAGATTTTGGCTCCCGCACACTTTCGCGTATTTCGCGGGTAACGAATCCTGTCTGCTAAACCACTTCGAAATTAAAGGACGTCGGGCGTGACAGTGATGTCGCCTGCCCATGTGTCGTGAGCTCTATCCACTGCTTCCTTTACCACCGCAACAAGCTCTCTTTCCTTCTCGTCCCAGTCGCCGTCGATCCGCAGCCCGGCCGCGTTGCGGTGACCACCGCCACCGAATTTTTCCGCGACGCGAGCAACATTGATATCCCCTTTCGAGCGCAAACTGACGCGGTACTGATTCTCACCAACCTCGCGCATGTAGACGACCGCAAGAACATCGCGGGCGGCAAGCGGAATATTTACGAAACCGTTATTGTCCCCATCCACCGCTGCTGCGTGGGCGCGCATCGCAAGCGTTTGTCTTAGAGTCGCGACCTGTCCGGACTCGTCACGGTTCACCGTTGCAAGAACCTGCCGCATTAGCTCGATCCGCGACCACGGATAATTATTGTAAACGGCTTCAGAGATTTCGGCGGGTTTTGCTCCGGCCTTAATCAGCTCGGAGGCAACTTTCAATGTTCGTTCAGTGGTGTTCGAAAAGTGGAATGATCCGGTGTCGGTGACAAGCGCCATGTAAACGCACTCAGCGATCTCGCGCGTAACGCGGCCGCCGATCGCTTTGCACAAGTTATAGATCATCTCGCCGACGGCAGAGGCGGTCGAATCGATCCAATTGATCGTTCCGAAATGTGCGCTCGTCGCGTGATGATCGATGTTCACCGTGAATTCGTTGTCGAGGCCCTTGATACCTGGGCGCTCGAGGTCCGAGCATTCGATCACAAAAACGGCATCGTAATCACCGTCAAGTTTCTCGACATCCCTGATCGCATCGGCTCCGGGCAGACTGCGATAAGACGCCGGAATATCACCCCGGACAATTACTTCGGCGGATTTTCCTAACGACTTGAGAAGCCAACACAATCCGAGTGACGAGCCCACTCCATCGCCGTCAGGCTTGATGTGGGTCGTGATGCCGAATTTATTCTTGTTTTCAATTAACTCTACTACTTGACTTAACACTCTTTGCAAAGTGACAAGTGATGAGTGACAAGTGACAAGTAATCAGTCTTACTCGTCACTCGTCCCTCATCACTTGTCACTTACTTCCTTTTCATTAATTTCGCCCTTATTCGTCAGGTCGCTCAAGATCGAGTTTATACGCGATGCATTTTCCTCGGCAGAATCGCGGACAAAATGCAGATGAGGAGCAAATCGCATACTTAAGTTCATCGCTACTTGCTGTCGAACAAAAGTTGCAGCGTTCTGCAGCGCCCTAAGCGCTTTCTTTACCTCTTCCTCACTTCCATCGACCAGTACATAAACTTTTGCGTCCCGCAGATCGTCGGAAACACTCACTTCTGTGACGGTCACCATCTCAACCCTCGGGTCATCGAGTTCGAACCCGACTACTTCGGCGATCTCTTCACGCAGGGTTTCCGCTAATCTTTCGGGTCGACGCATGATCCTAATTTGGCAGTTGATAACTGATAATTGACAGTCCTTAGGATCGCTCACCCGCCCGAAGAATTATCAAACGTCAATTATCAATTATCCATTCCCTAAAGCTCCGTTGCCGCGATCCGCTCGATCATGTACGCCTCGATCTCGTCACCGACTTTTAAGTCGTTAAAATTGACGAGGCTGATACCGCACTCATATCCCGACTTCACTTCGCTGGCGTCATCCTTGAAGCGCTTCAGCGTGGCGATATCCCCTTCCCACGCGACCACTCCGTCGCGGATCAAACGGGCCTTCGCCTGGCGACGGATAACTCCGTCCGTCACACGGCAGCCGGCGATCGTACCGATCTTCGAAACCTTGAATGTTTCCTGAACGAGTGCCTTGCCGAGAATAACTTCCTTCTCGATCGCGTCGAGCATTCCGATCATCGCTGCGCGTATCTCTTCTTCAACCTTGTAGATGATCGAGTGCAGACGAATATCGACGTCTTCCTGTTTCGCGACATCCGCCGCACGAGCTTCGGGACGAACGTTGAAACCGATAATGACAACAGCCGTCGAGAGATCGTCAGCTTGTGTCGCTGACGCAAGCAATACGTCGGACTCGGCGATCGCGCCAACACCCGCGCGAATCACGCGAACCTTGACCTTTTCTGTCGAAAGTTTCTCAAGCGTAGATCGCAAAACTTCCACCGAACCTTGAACGTCAGCCTTGAGAATGACGAGCAACTCCTTGACCTCAGACTGGCCGAGGGATTCGATACCTCGCTTCGTCGTCTTGACCATCGCCGCCTGGCGAGCATGCATTTGACGCTGATTTGCAATGTCCTGAGCGCGCTCTATATCCGCGACGACCTGGATCGCGTCACCCGCTTGCGGAACGCCCTGCAGCCCGAGAACCTCGACCGGTGTCGCCGGCGGTGCTTCGGTGATCGCCGCTCCGGTATCGGAAAACATCGCTCGAACCTTGCCGTAGAACTGGCCGGCGATAAACGGATCGCCGACGTGCATCGTTCCCTGCTGAACGAGGATGGTCGCGACCGAGCCGCGTCCCTTGTCGAGCTTTGCTTCGAGAACAACACCCGATGCTCGTCGAGTCGGGCTCGCTTTCAAGTCGAGAATGTCGGCCTGAAGCAAAACAGTTTCAAGCAGCGTGTCTAGCCCTTCATGCTTTTTCGCCGAAACGGGGACCATCTCAACATCGCCGCCCCAATCAACGGGTTGCAATCCGAGACCGGCCAAACCTTGTTTCACCTTATCTGGATTCGCGTCGGGTTTGTCCATCTTGTTGATGGCGACGATCATCGGAACACCGGCGGCTTTTGAGTGTTCAACCGCTTCGATAGTTTGCGGCATGACGCCATCGTCAGCAGCGACGACGAGAATCACTACGTCTGTCGCCTTTGCGCCTCGGGCACGCATCATCGTGAACGCTTCGTGGCCCGGCGTGTCGAGGAAAACTACGCGTCGCTGCTCGTCCGGCTTATCCGGATTAGCGACAAACACGCTATATGCGCCGATGTGCTGTGTGATACCGCCGGCCTCGCCCTCGGCAACAGTTGCCGAACGAATGGCATCAAGCAAAGACGTCTTTCCGTGATCGACGTGGCCCATGACGGTAACGACCGGTGGGCGAGATTCCTCGACATCGTCCGCGTCCGCGGCGATCAGTTCTTCAAACTCTTCCTCGACGACCATTTCCTCAAACGGAACGAAACTTAGGTCATACCCGAAATCCATTCCCATTTCGATGGCCATCTTCTCGGCGATCGGCTGGTTCAGCGTTGCAAAGACACCTCGCTTGATCAGCAGCTGTACGATGTCGCGCGGCGTGATACCGAGTGCTTCGGCAAATTCGCGAACGGTTGCGCCTTCGACGAGGCGTACCGTTTTAAATGCCTCCGGATCGCGGGTCCCGACTTGATCGAGAACTCTTTCTTCAATCGTTCTGAGGCGCGGAGCTTCCTGATCGCGCTCGGCAAATCTTCCACCTCGAGCGTCCGCTCCTTTGCCTTTGCGGCCACCCGAACGGCCGGGACGACGACGTTGGTCGGCCGGCGGGGTGTAATTCATCTGCGGTGTCGCCGTCTCGCCGGGCGTGCCCCGCAATTCCGTACGACGTCCACGTCCTGCTCCAGCTTCGCTGATCGCCGGATCGAGCTTGCCGGTCCGGGTCGGCGCTTCACTGACAACGCGCTCGCCGGGCTTGACGCCTTTCTGCAACGCGTCGCGGGTCAAGGTCAACTGCTTTATCTGAGTACCGCCGGCGCGAACGACCCGACTTGGTGCGGCCGGTGTCTCAACAGCCGATCCCGGAACTTCCACCGCCGGTTCGACCAGTTCTTCAGCAGCAGGCGCTTCTTCCACCTCGGCAGGCTGAGGGACGGCTTCAGCTTCGACAAGAGCTTCGACCTTCTTCTTCTGCAGAACTTTTCGGACATGAGTCGCAGGAACTTCTTCGGCGGGAGCTTCGACCGATACGGGTTCCGGGGCCTCTATCTCGATATGCTCGGTCGAATGCGCCTCGACGGGCTCCACAGCTTCTTCGGCAGTTGGTTCGGCTTCGACCATCGTCGCAGCCTTTTTGATGATCTTGATCCCTCGCTTCGGCGCGACTTCAGTTTTTGGGAAGTATTTCAGACGCACCTTCTCGGCCAGATCCATGCTGACTGAGTTGGACGGAACGCTGACATCGGCGCCCTCTCGGCGCAGATCTTCCATCACGCGCTTGGCGTCTTGTTTCAGATCTCGTGCAAGATCGTAGATCCGGATTTTCTTAGCCATCGCCATAAATAATCTTTAAAAATTCCCGTCCCCGGATGCCTCCGCCGTCTTTATCACTGCGCCACTATTTCGACGCTTCGGAATCTTCGCCGCCATTTTCGTCCGACGCTTCGGTAGCCTCGACCTTCTCTTCCGCTTCTACTTCGGCGGCTTCGGTTTCAGCAGCGTCGGTTTCAGGAGCTTCGGTTTCTGCAGCGTCGGTTTCTTCAGCTT
>JBDTSA010000111.1:0-6516 GCA_039931335.1 Acidobacteriota bacterium | reverse complement strand
CTGCCTTAGCGAACGCTTCGGCCGCCTCGTCATTCCGAATTCCCAACTGAACCCACACCGATTTCGGTTTCGCCTCAATGATCTCGTCGACGTGCTTCGGGATGTCGACGGCGCGGCGAAAGACGTTGACCATATCGATGTCGCCCGGGACGTCGCGAAGGTCGCGATAAACTTCTTGTCCAAGGATTTCGGTGACGTCAGGGTAATAGACCGGAACGGCCACTATCTCAAAGCCGGCGTTCTGCATGTATTTTGAAACGTAAAACGCGGGCTGGGCGAAGTGCGATTCGGGCTTGATGCCAAGCACCGCGATCCGTTTCGTTTCCTTTAAGAGCTGCGCGATCTTGTCATCGGTAGTGAGGATGTTGTCTTGCCAGTCCATAGGTGTCGCAACTAGCAGCTAGCAATTAGCAATAAGTAAGAAGCGTGACTACAATCTCGCGATCCAGTCATGTCTCCAGCCGACCAGGCAAATATTGCCAATTGCTAACCTCTAATTGGTACAATGAGACTATAATATTTCACAATCAATATGAACTTTGAGCTAAACGAACAACAGCTTCAGATCAAATATAGCGTTCGCGAATTCGCCGAGAGCGAGATCAAACCATATGCGCTGGAGTGGGACGAATCGCAGCATTTCCCTATCGAACTGCGCCCGAAGCTCGCCGAGCTCGGATTGCTCGGCGTACTGTTTCCTGAAGAATACGGCGGAGCCGGAATGGGTTACGTCGAATACGCGACGATCATCGAAGAGCTCGGACGTGTGTGCGGTGCCGTCGGATTGTCGGTCGCGGCGCATAACTCACTCTGCTCGAATCACCTTTACATGTTCGGCAGCGAAGAGCAGAAGCAAAAGTATCTCGTTCCGCTCGCTCGCGGCGAATCATTCGGTGCATGGGGACTGACCGAGTCGCAGGCTGGATCGGATTCGGCCGGCACGCGGACGAACGCGGTCCGCTCAAACGGCGGCTGGAAAGTTAACGGCTCGAAAAATTTCATTACGCATGCCATAGCTTGCGAGACGCTGGTTGCCGTCGCGGTCACAGACAAATCGAAGGGTAATCGCGGAATTTCGGCTTTTGTGTTTGATAAGTCGATGGAGGGATTTCGCTCCGACAAAAAAGAGAACAAGCTCGGCATGCGGGCGTCGGAAACGGCGTCCGTAGTTTTTGAAGATTGTTACGTGGCTGAAGAGAATTTGCTGGGCACCGAAGGCGAAGGATTTCTGCAATGTATGCAAGTGCTCGACGGTGGGCGCATCTCGATCGCCGCGTTATCGGTCGGGATCGCACAAGGCGCATACGAGGCTGCCGTAAAATACGCCAAAGAGCGACAGCAATTCGGCCGGCCGATCTCAGAATTTCAGGCGATACAGTTCAAACTCGCCGACATGGCGACGCAGACCGAGGCGGCTCGCCTTCTGACAATGCAGGCTGCTGCAATGAAGGATGCGGGAAAGACCACAACGCGACCATCGGCAATGGCAAAGCTCTTCGCGTCCGAAACGGCGGTTAAGGTCGCGGAGGAGTCGATCCAGATCCACGGCGGCTACGGCTACACGAAAGACTATCCGGCCGAAAAATACTGGCGCGATTCAAAACTTTGCACGATCGGCGAAGGGACGTCGGAGATCCAGCGGATGGTGATCGCGAAGCAACTCTTAAAGGCGTAAGTCTTGTGTCCGGACGAAAGAAACCTGTATTCGGAACAATCTCGCTCGTCCTTATGGTCGGACTGGTTGTTGCTGCAATACTCATCACCGTGTACGAACCACCGCCCACGCCGATTTCAACGGGCGAGAGTTTCGCCGTTGCAATGGAGGCAGTGGCGAACATCGTCGCAACTCTTTTGCTGATCGGCGCAGTTTCCGTTAGCTCGACGATTCTTGCAGCCATCAGTCTATTGAGGCGAGAGACGCCATACCCTGCGGCGATCAGCTTATGCCTGGCCATTCCCTCGCTGCTGATCGTTTTACTCACAATAGTGAAGCTATGAGATCGGGGCGGTGTAAAATCCCTTCGACGCTGTTGCATCTGTGAAACAGTCTGCGCTATTATCACCGTCCGTTCTAAAATCAATTCGAAAATTCGAAGGAGATCTTTTATGAGTTCAACCGCCGTTAGTTCAAATAATATCGCCGTAGCCTTGATCGCCGAGATGGAACACGAGGCAGCCGTCACACGAACATGTCTCGAACGCATTCCTGCCGAGAAATTCGATTGGAAGCCGCATGAAAAATCGATGCCATTTGGCCGATTGGCAAGCCATATCGCCGAGATGTTCGGCTGGACGCCGCCAACCATGGAGCAGGCGGAGCTCGACTTTTCGAAAATGGACTACAAGCCGTTCGAGCCGAAGACGACCGAGGAGCTTGTCGAGTTTCTCGACAAAAACGTTACCGAAGCGATCGCGACGCTTAAAAGCTCGGCGGATGATCGATTCATGGAAAACTGGACAATGCGAAACGGCGAGCAGGTTTATTTCACGATGCCGAAAGTCGCCGTCATGCGTTCATTCATAATGAACCACATCGTCCATCACCGCGGCCAGTTGTCGGTTTATCTCCGTCTGAACGACATCTCGGTACCCGCGATCTACGGGCCGTCAGCGGACGAAGGCCAGATGTAAGACGTTTGAAAATTGCAAAGGAATGGCGAGGCGACTAGATCGCCTCGCCATTTTAGTTTTAGACCTGAAAATGAGAAGATGACGGTTCAATTTTCGCACGATGACAGTGTCTATAGACAAACTTTTGGCCGGCGACCCGCGGACGATCGCTCGAGCGATCTCGGCCGTCGAAAACGGTAACGACGAGGCCGCCGAGCTGATGAAAGCGGTTTTCCCGAACACGGGAAAGGCCCTCGTCATTGGCATCACCGGTGCTCCAGGAGCGGGAAAGTCGTCACTGGTCGACAAGCTCGCGCTTTTTTACAAGGACAAGGGCGAACGGATCGGCATCGTCTGCGTCGACCCGTCAAGCCCGTTCTCGGGCGGTGCGATCCTCGGGGACCGCATTCGTATGGCGACGCTCGGACTCGATAAGAACGTGTTTATCCGCTCGATGGCGACGCGGGGAAATCTCGGCGGATTGTCGCGGGCGACGGCCGACGCGGTGGCAATACTCGACGCCGCCGGCTTCGACAAGATCATCGTCGAGACGGTCGGTGTCGGGCAGGATGAGGTCGAGATCGTCAAAACCGCGGACGTCTCGGTTGTCGTGCTCGTACCCGGGATGGGCGACGACATCCAGGCGATCAAAGCAGGGATCATGGAGATCGGCGACGTATTTGCGATAAACAAGGCCGACCGTGAGGGAGTATTGCGAACGCAGAAAGAATTGGAATCGCTTCTGAGCCTCGCCCATCGTCCCGATTTCTGGGACCCGCCGATCGTAAAAACCATCGCAACTGAAAACAAGGGCATCGAAGACCTTTCGGCGGCCATCGAATCGTATCGCGCCTTTATAATGCAGGGTGATGGGAGTTTGACAAGAAAACAAGCGATCGCGCGCTGGCGCCTTGTTGAATTGTTGAGAGAGAAGCTTTTGACGACGCTACTCAGCCAGGCCGGGACCGAAGCAAAGCTCGAACGGCTAGTTATGCGTGTGGCCGCCAAAGAGACGGATCTTTATTCGGCGGTCGAAGATCTCGTGGGCCCGACTGTTAGCACGTCTTCGCGGAATAGCGGTCCGCGATATATCAACCATCTTGGAGTCGCGACAAAAGGTATCGACAAAGCACTAGGTTTCTGGGTTGATGCACTTGGGCTTGAAAATGTTCATACCGAGATCGTTGAAGACCAGAAGGTCCGCGTCGCGATGTTGCCGCTTGGCGAGAGCAGGATCGAGCTTCTTGAGCCGACGAGCCCCGATTCTCCGATATCCAAATTCCTCGAGAAACGGGGTGGCGGAATCCACCACATAGCCGTCGAGGTGGCCGATATCGAAGCGTCATTAGCGAAACTAAAGGCCAAAGGCGTGCGTTTAATCGATGAAGCCCCCCGGATCGGTGCCGAAGGATGTCTTGTAGCATTCGTGCATCCGAGCTCGGCAAACGGTGTCCTGCTCGAATTAGTACAGACAAATACTTAGCTTTGTTTCTAGGAAGTGAAAGCTATATTTGATAAGATTGCCGTTTGAATTTTTCAACAGTTTCTGAAGAGAAGAGTCTTAGTTATAAGTGAGGATCTGAAAATTGAGTAATTTAACAAAGGGCCTGATTTTGTTGCTTGCCGTTCTCGGCATCGGTGCCGGCCTGGTCGTCTGGAAAAATAAGGTCGGTGGCCATTCGACCGCTTCGTTCAATAGCATCAGCAAGCAAGAAGTAGAAATGCTTCTCGCCGACGTAGCGAAAGTCAATCCGATGGTCCTTAAGCGATTCGCTGAAGACCCGGAGATGAAGAAGCAGCAACTTGAAAATCTCAAGCAGCTGCTTGCGTTTGCAAGTCAGGCGAAGAAGGACGGCCTTACCGATGAGCCGAACAATCGGCAGGAGCTGAAGAACATTGAGTCCGAGGTGATCGCTGTAAACTACGATCGCGAGACCCACAAGGACGCCGGTCCCATGCCGCCGTTTGGTTTCATCACCGAAGAGCAGATCAACGGCTTCTGGGGAGAGGGTGGTGAGCAAGCTCCGCAGGGATTCTGGGCGTCATTGAAGAATAAGGTTGGCCTCGGACCGAAAGACCACGAGCTTGAATTTCAGAAATTCCTCGATACAAAAGTCGCGCTCTTGAAAGAGAGCAATCCGCAGATGAAGGACCGCGAGATCTCCGAAGAAGAGAAAAAGCAGGCTCGCGAGATATACGCAAAGATCGAGATCTATAGAAAGGAATACGAGGACAAACTCGCTGCAGGTGAGATTCCTAAGGAATTTCAGGACAAGGTAAATCTTCAGGTCAAGCTTCAACAGGCGCAGTATCTTGCTCGCCTTTACTCGGACAAGATGGCTGAGAAGGTCAAGGTCACGGACGAGGATATCGCGAAGTACATTAGCGAGCATCCGGAACTGGACACGAGCGCGAAGAAAACCAAGGCGCAAGCGATCCTCGACCGCGCTAAGGGCGGTGAAGATTTCGCGACGTTGGCAAACGAGCTTTCGGAAGATCCGGGCAACATGGATCCACAGACGAAACAGAAGAAAGGCGGCCTTTACGCGGACACTCCAAAAGGCCGAATGATCCCGGCTTTTGAACAAGCGGCGCTCGCGCTCGAACCTGGCCAGATCGCTCCTGAGCTCGTCGAAACCGATTACGGATATCACATCATCAAGCTCGAAAAGAAAGGCCAAGGCAAAGATCAGTCAGGACAGCCAGCGGAAACGTACGACGTCAGGCATATTCTGATCGGGACCGGTGTTAAGGACCCGAAGAACCCGATGGGCCGCGAGATGCCCGTCAAGGATTTCGTCCGTTCGCAGCTTGAAGAAGAAAAAGAAAAGAAGGTGATAGACGAGCTCGTCGCGAATAATCATGTCGAGGTGCCCGACGATTTCACTGTACCCGAGGTCTCGGAAGATCAGATCAAGGAAATGATGCAGAAGCAGCAGCAGATGTCTCCGGGAATGCCGCCGGACGCAGCGGGTGGTGCTAAACCGGCCGACGGCCAGGCTAAAGACAAGGCAGCTCCGAAAAAAGCGGACACCAAGAAAAAATAATGCGGTGGAAATTGGCGATTACCGGTTAGAAATAATTCCGGACTCGGAATTCAGATTGGACGGCGGGGCGATGTTTGGAGTCGTCCCGCGTGTTCTTTGGGAACGCGTTTCGCCGCCCGACGAGCTGAACCGGATCCGCATGAACATGAACTGCGTATTCGTTGAAACGCCCGGCGAAAAGATCCTCATCGAGACCGGTATCGGCGAAAAGTGGAGCGAGAAAGAAACCGCGATGTACGGGATCTTTCGCGACAAGCCGTTCGCTGAAACACTCTTCGAGCAAACCGGCTCCACGCCTGACGATATAACCATAGTCGTAAATACCCATCTTCATTTTGATCACGCCGGAGGGAATACGATTGCGGATCGCGGATTGGGGATTGCGGATTTCCATACTCCTGGTCGTGACGAACGAAATCCGCAATCCGAAATCCTCAATCCCCAGTTCCAAAACGCTCGCTACTTCGTTTCGAGGAGCGAATTCGAACAAGCCGAACATCCGCACGAGCGCGATCGTGCAAGTTATCGTAGTGAGAACTGGCGACCGATCGTCGAGTCGGGGCAACTCGAGCTAAAACCCGACGATTATGAAGTCGTCGAGGGATTGCGAATGCAGACGATCAAAGGGCATTCGCAAACGATGCAGACGTGGCGGCTGGATCGCGGCGGGCGGACCGTTTATGGATTCGCCGATCTCATTCCGACGCGAAATCATCTGGCTCTTCCGTGGATCATGGGCTACGATCTTTATCCGACTGAAACTTTGGAATTCAAAAAGCGTGTGGTACCTGAGGCGATCAAGCGGAATTGGCTTTGCCTTTTCTATCACGACATCGACTCTCCTCTTAGAAACCTGGTC
>JBDTSA010000110.1:0-6541 GCA_039931335.1 Acidobacteriota bacterium | reverse complement strand
GTCAAAGCCGCCGACAATGTTTACAAGTTTTTCGAAAGCACGGCGGGGAAACAGATAGTCGTCAGGGTAGGGCCGTCTGTCGATGGCAAAGGCTCGCGCGAGGTGACGGTGGTTCCGGTTGGCACCGAGGAAGTGAAGGGCGTTCATCGGAAACGACGAACGCCCTCTTCCGTGTGGGGTCTGATCAAATCAAAAAACGGGTATTTGCCCGACACCCGTTCTTTCGATGGCACGCACAAAGCTCGCACCAACGCGGAATAATCCGTGCTCCCGGTGGAATTGAGTTAGTTGGACGACTTGTTTCCCTCGATGTAAGAAGTAGGTAACGGAGCCTTCACATTCCAAACATACACTCGCACTAAATGACGGCAATTCTGCAAACATCACGAGCAAAGTCGCAACCTGACATCGAGATAACGGATGGCCGATATCTCGTAAAGATCGCCGAGTCGCCGGGCGAAATCGAATCAGCACTACGACTCCGCTATCAGGTTTTCAGTATAGAGCTTGGCGGAGCGCCGGAGTCCTGCGAAGGGCCGCGGATCGAATTCGACGAATTTGATCTGAGTTGCCGACACCTTCTGGTGGTCGACCGTACGACTTCGCAGACTGTAGGAACTTACCGTCTCAATTCGATCGAGAACGCGAAGTGCATAGATGGATTCTATTCGAATCGCGAGTTCAGTCTTGAGGACTTGCCATCCGAAGTCCTTAGCGGCGGCATCGAGATCGGACGCGCGTGCATCGCGGCAGAGCATCGGAATACGAAAGTTCTTTTTCTTTTGTGGAAAGGACTGGTCGCGCACCTTCAAGCCACGGGCAAGCGCTATTTCTTCGGCTGCTGTTCGATCTTTACCGATGATGAGTCAGTCGGCTCAAGTGCGTACCGTCAGCTTTTTGAGAGCGGACACGTCCACGAAAATTTTCGCGTTACACCGCGAGCGAATGCGGTCGATATCGACAGGGTCGCGGGTGAATCGATTGAACTCCCCGGCCTCTTCAACATGTATCTGCGAATGGGTGCCAAGGTATGCGGAGCGCCTATCGTCGATCGCGACTTCGGCACTATCGATTTCTTTGTCGTCTGTGATACCGAGCAGATCGATGGGAAGTACCGGAAGATGTTTTTCCAAAAAACTAAAAGGTAAAAACTGAAACCATGTAGAAGTTTCAGTTTTTAGTTTTCACTTTTCAGTTTCTACGAAATGGGAATGCGTGAGACATCAAACGAAGACCCGTTCCTTGAGCCTTCCTTCAAAAGCATTGTCAAACGTAACGACCGTTGAGGAACGTGTGCCGTAGATCGGCGTCTTGATGAAGATCGCGGATAGAGCTTTCTCAAGTTCGTATCCGATGCCAGTGTCCGGAAGCTCCGTGTCCTCCGCAACCGACTCGTCAGCAAGCAGATCGAATAGTCGAACGTGATCCAGCGGTTTCGAACTCATCAGCTCTCCAAAACGCGTTTTGCCATCGCGAACTTTTGGCCACGACGTATCGAGCAGGTGATTGCTAAGACCGTAGATGCCCGGTTCGAGTTTGCGGATTACGTCGCCGCGATTTGAGAAGTAGAACAGCTCACTTCGAGCCGGACTGAACTCACCGACAATAAGATTAAATCCCGAATAGTCCAATTGCCGTTCCTCGACATCTCGCAAATAATCTTCTGATCCCTCTCGACTTATTAGGAATCCGGCGACCAGATCCCCGCGGGAGACCGAGCCTTTCGCGGCGCTGGGTTCGCGATAATTCGTCACCGCAGCAACGCGGCCGGAATGTGTGATCCCGAGCCAGGTTCCGCCTCCAACGAGATCGCGTCCGGCGAAGATCTCGGGATGATCGTTCCAGTACGCCGCCGCGACCGTCGGACGGTCGTAGAACTCATCGCGGTTTGCGATCAGCACGAGCGGGTGATCAGGATGAATATTGTATGCGATGTAGATGACGCACATAGATTCTGTTTCACGCAACGCTCACGAAGATAGTTTGCCTTTGCGATCTTAACGAACTTGCGTGAAGCCGTTCTTACGCCGCACGCGCGAAGGTCGAATAGAAGGAATCACGCAGGAGAATAAAGAGCCGCGTCGAACGCGTCCCGAGTCTTCGATTCTCCGCTCCGATCTCAAACGCGATCCGCCACTGCCGGAACAATATTCGATATGCGCCGAGCAGCGAGTAGCGCGGATCGTAAATGTTCGTCGATTCGCTTGTCACGCCGTTCAGTTCGATTATCTTGAATCGCGTACCGGAACGAAACTCCTCCAGCGATGAATATCGAATGTCGAACCGCCCAAAGTTGAAGCCTTCGACACGGCGACAGATCCCGTCGATCGCGTCCTCGAGCTGCGGAGTCTTGAGATGGGTTCCGTCGAGGAAGATCGCGCCGCGCGAGTGTGTTCCAATTCGGACGATCCGAACCGCTTCGCCCTTTGCCGGCACGCGACTCAATTGCGGACGATTCTCTTCAAAGTATTGGTCAGCGATGCAGATCGCGCGATCGTCACTGAGAATAAGTTCTTCGAGTGTCGACACGCCATCTCCAACAACTGCAGGGAACACTTTCTCGGTCATCGAGAAGATCTGCCCCGTGATGGCGCGCGGGTAGCGAAAATAGAACACGCTTACCTCGCCGCCTTCGATATGCTCCTGGATGATGTGATCGCAATCGACGTTTGAAAGAAAATTGTCGAGTTCGGCACGCGATCCGATGATCGCCACACCCTTGCCGCGTTCCCCGGCATCGGGCTTTAGGATCACAGGGTACGAAAGAGCGTTCGACGTCATGAACTTTTCAGCTGCGACCAGTTTTTCGGGAGGCAAAAGATCGCCGTGGATCACCCGATGACGCAAAAGGAATTCGCGGTTCTCCTCCGGCGCGGCGAGAATAGAGTAGATCTCGTCCTTTGATTCGCCGACGAAACCGCCCGCCGGAATCGCCGGATTTGCGCACGTAAAGATCGTCAGGCTCCGGTGTCGGATGGCGAGCAGCAGCACATAGCAAACGACCGGGAAGTAGAAGACCGCGAGCGGCCAAAATTCCCATCGCGTGATCCGCTTCAATTTGCCGAACATGATCCGGCGATTGCGCCGACTCGTGAGCTTCGTCGCGATTCGAACAGTAATGAATGTCGCGATGGCGGCGACGATCAGGTTTCCGCTAAACAACCCGCCGGAAAAACTTACCGATCCAATCAGAAGCGGTGTCCAGATCGCCGCGGCGAGGATGAAATACGCCATGAACTTTCGAAAATCGGTCTTTAAGAATCCCGCGGCAAGGTAAGTCGGGAGCCTGAGTCCGGTGATGAAACGGCTGATAAACACCGCTGACGCTCCGCGTTTCTCCAGCCACGCCGATCCGCGAGCCACGGAGTTTGCGGTAACGAAGCGATTCGCAAATCGAAACGTAAGAAGCCGGCCGCCGAAAATTCTTCCGATCCAGTAAAGCAAAACGTCGCCCGCTACGATTCCCGAGAAACAAGCGGCGACGGCAAACTCAAAACTGATCTCGCCGCGTGCCGCTAGAGCTCCGGCGCCGATGCACGCCGCATCCTCGCTGACAAAAGTCGCGAAGAAGAAGACGAGAAACAGCGAAATGGCTGGCAAGCCCGCAACGTCGCCAGTTGGAAACTGCGATAGATATTCGAAGGATTCGATCATTTACTGGAACGCCGGCCCGAGTATTGGAAGCTCTCGGCGATGGATAAGCAGCACGACGGCGCTCAAAACGAACACGGTAACCGCCAGCCCGAACAGCAGTCCGCCATCGTCCTGTACGACGATGCCGAGCATTGTCAGATGACTGAAGATCGCACCGGAGATCGTGCCGAGCGATAGGAACGCACCTAACCATGCGGTGCGCGGAAGCACGATCAATATCACGGCGATCAACTCGACAACGCCTGATCCTATCCGGCCAAATGCCTCGAGATCCGGTCCGAGCAGCGTTGTGAAGATGTACTTTGACTCCTCTGCTCCGGTGAATTTAAAGAACAGAGTCTGCAGCAGAATGATCGCGACGGCGATGCGGCAGACCCAGCTGATAACCGAAAGTGTTGATGACATACGTTTCTCCTATTCGTGCAAAAAGTTAAGTAGCTATGTAACTGCCTTGGTCGGACGCGGCTCCGGATCTGAATTTCAGTGTCGAAGGCGCGACTCCAAATTCTTCGCCGGTTGCCCGCCCCGCTTCAGCCATCAATTTCGAGACAAGAGCGTAATGATGGACCGTGTGGCTGTGCAGAAATTCGATCTCTCGCGCGACGCTCGACGCGTGCCAGACGTCCTCGTTTATCTCGGAACGCACCATGACGATCCGATCGAAAATATCTGGCTGTACGCCTTTCAGTCGCCGCATTGCAAATTGCATCTGTTCGACTGCATGTGCCGGCCGGGTCTCGACCGTCGTGTCTCGCCCGCGGTCGTTGTAATCGATCCGTCGTTCGGCGATGCCGTTTAGGAATGAGTTCACGAAATCAAGATTGTGGCGGAAGTGAGCACCGATCGAGCCGTTCCCTTTCTTGGTAGCGCGGAAAGTTTCAACCCCCAGATCTCGAATGATTGCGATGCCGCGTTCGAGCTCCGCAATCAGGCTCTCCAGTGTGTCTATTCGCATTCCTTGAACAAAATTCATACTGATCTAAATAGCGCACCCATCGATCAGAATTCCATTTGCCACGCACTTTATTCCGTCGATCGAATCTGGAATAAGCCGACGCCGGATCGGGATTATACGGGCTGACACTCGCCGGGTGCGAGTAGTGAGTTCTTTTATAAAAACGGAGAAGACATTTTATGTTCAGACACAAATTCGCAGCCGGTATCGCGTTGGCACTTGCCATCGTCATCGGTGTTCAGACGAACGTCCTTGCGTTCGGAAAAGCAAAACATCAGAAAACGTTCAAGGTGCGCATCGAGAATATCTCGGCCGCCGACGGCGTTGTAACCGACGGCGGAGCGAAATATCCGTTCGCGTTGTCGCCCGGTGTGTTCGTCGTCAACCACCGCAAAAATTATTTCTTTAACGAAGGCGAAAAGGCGGACGCGGCACTTGAGGCCCAGGCCGAAGACGGCAGTCCCGAGCTCCTATCGAAGAAGTATCTGACGAAGGTCGGCGGGGTATTCATGGGCATCTTCAACACGCCGGTCGGTTCTGACAAAGCGTCGCCGATCTTTCCGGGCCAAGCGTTTGAATTTTCATTCACGGCCAGCGAGGGAATGCGGCTCAGCCTGATCACGATGTTCGGTCAGTCGAACGATCTGTTCTATTCGCCGAAACAGGCGATCGATCTTTTTGACTCGAAGGACATGCCGCTTACAGGCGACATCACCGACCAGCTCGTTCTTTGGGATGCGGGTACGGAAGTGAATCAAGCTCCGGGTCTTGGCGACGAACAGGGCCCGCGACAGAAAATGGCGAACACAGGTAAAGCCGAGAACGGAAAAGTTGGGCTCGTGAAGGACGGCTTCACGTATCCGAATACAAAAGACGTTCTGCGCGTGACGATCACCGCTGAGTAGATCCTTGTCCGCGACACGTCATTGACCTGATCGTGAAGAGAAAAGTTTGGTCCGTGCATTCTGTGCGTTCCGTGGCTATGCATTTTCGTTAACCACGGAACACACGGAAGACACTGATCGGCACAGAAAGGCGAAAACAATATGCAATCAAAATTCAAAATAAGCCTGGCATTGGCCGGTATCTTCTTATTCGCGTTCTCAACAGCTATCGCACAGATCGCTGAGAAGAAATCCATAACGCTCGAGGGCGCTCGGACCGTGATCGCCGGAGCAAAACAATATGCCGCGGCGAATAAAGCTCCGGGCGGAGTGATCGCGGTCGTCGATGACGGCGGCAATCTCGTGGCTCTCGAACGCATCGACGGTACGTTTTCAGCCGGTGCAAATATCTCAGTCGGCAAAGCGAAAACCGCGGTGATGTTCAAACGTCCGACGAAATTTTTTGAAGAGATCATCAAGAACGGGCGAACGGCGATGGTCGCGCTTCCCGATTTCACACCGCTTCAGGGCGGAGTGCCGATCACGGTCGACGGCCAGATCGTCGGCGGCGTCGGCGTCTCGGGTGCAGCGTCAGCCGTCCAGGACGAAGAGCTTGCGATCGCAGGTGCAGCAGCGTTGACGGATCACAAGATGACGCCAGTGAAATTCATCGACGCCAAGATGGTTGCCGACGGATTCGCTCAAGGGGCCGTGCTCGAAGATGGCTCGAACGGTGAGAACTACATGGTCCACGCTTCGCGGCGTGAGAAGGCCGGTATGAGCGAAGTTCACGAGCTCGACACCGATATCATTTACGTGCTCGACGGAACGGCGACGTTCGTTACGGGCGGCAAGTCCGTCGATCCGAAGATGGTCGCCGCGAATGAATTCCGCGGGACTATGATCGACGGCGGCGAAACACGCCAGCTAAAGAAGGGCGACGTCGTGATCGTTCCGAAGGGAACGCCGCACTGGTTCAAGCAGGTTGACGGCGCGTTCCTCTACTACGTTGTGAAGGTTCGCTAGGACAACGACAGGCATCGTCGGG
>JBDTSA010000109.1:0-6551 GCA_039931335.1 Acidobacteriota bacterium | reverse complement strand
AGAGTGGCAACGAGCGGGGAAGTGCGTTTCTTAACGTACGGAACGTAATTCGACTGGCTTTGCTGACGCAGCAGATCGACACCCATGACAATACAGTCCTGGCAATAAGGAAATCCCTTAATGCGATGGTCGCAGGTCGGGCAAAGCGGCTTGCCGCATCCGTTGCACTGAACGACCGCAACATTTTGACTGTGATAGGCGCAGTTCATTATTTCTTGTCCTCTACAAACGTCGTTCCGTTGATCGGCTCGCGATTCTGCGGTGCGTCCGGCTGCTGGCCGTTCCACGCCGCGGCTCCTTGCTCATACGTCTGCTCGGCAAGCTGGAAACTCTTCGCGTAAACATCACTGAGCGAACCGTCGGCAGAAACTGTCTGACTGAAAACGAGGAACGCGAACATCATCATCATCGCGACTGGAGCGAGCTGTGGAACTGATATCGGGAAACTGAATCCGCGGACCCATTCTTTGAAACGATCCGCCATCGACGCCTTCGCCGCGGCGGCACGTTCGGTTCCGATCGTACTCTGTAAAATTTTCTGATGAAGGCCCGCGGGGACCGGCAATTCGTCAAGCTTGTACGAAACGATAGCCGCGAGTGACCGAACAACGGCACCCGGCAGATCTGTACAGTCGCTGCACAGAACTGCGTGTCGCTCCCATCGGTGAAAGACCTGGGCTGGAAGAAATCCGTCCAGATAATCCGTCAGATAATCTTCGAACTCTTCACAGTGAAGGGCGGAATTCGGAACTGTGCTGGCGAGTATCTTCGCCTCGAGACGTGTGAGCGGCAATCTGGGTTCGGCGAGCGCTCGACACGCCGAGACCGCGCCTCTTACTTCGTTCAAGAGCGAGTGGCAGAGCGGGCACGAAATGGCATGCTCTGCAACGGCCTTGAACGTCGCACGATCAAGAGTCTTGTCGAGATAATCCGTCAACGACTCTTCAAACTGCGAGCAGTTTATTAAATTTTGTGTCTCATGCGTCATAACCTCTAACCCCTTGATCCGACGACGCGCCCCGCTGCCTCGATTTGCCTTCAACGCCTCTTTAAACTGTAACCACCCGCATCCTTCTTAATATCTTCGCCAGCTCGATCCGTCCGCGATTTATCCGGGACTTAACAGTTCCTTCCGGGATCTGCAGCACATCTACTATTTCCTGGTACGTCATTTCCTCGATATCACGAAGTATGACGCAGGTTTTCAAATCAGCCGGGAGCTTATCGATACCCTCCTGAACCTGGACCGCGAGCTCGCGTCGCTCCATTTCTTTTTGAGCCGAGGTTCCAACCGCTCGAAGGTGATACTGATGGTCATCGACCGTGTCCGCCATCGTATTCTGCGGATTGCGTTGGCGATGCCGATAGTCATCGATTATCAGGTTCCTCGCTAGACGCATCAGCCAATTCGCCAGATCCCCTTGTTTGGAGTCGTACTGGTCAAGCGTTCGATAGATCCGGATGAAGACTTCTTGCGTCAGGTCCTCGGCAGCGTCGGGGTTTGATGTGAATCTGTAAGCGAGATTGAAAATTCGCCGCGAAAACGCTTGTACGATATCTTCCCACGCCACGCCATCGCCCGCTCGCGCTCTTCGCACGAGTTCTGCACCGTTCGTTTCCACTGCAGCCTTTAAAGCTTCCAAATGCCCGTCTCTCCGCGAGAAATACTGTTACAGCCCGCCCTGCCAATGCTAGCTTACGATAGCAAATCCGCCAAAGTTCCGACAATATCGGCGTGGTTGGGTATCATCTATCTCGCTCCGAAAGGCTCACACTCGCCTTTCGCGCGACGATGCTGTATCGTTTTTCCTTTATCTCAGACGCGGAAGTATATCGATTTGCGAAAGTACGTAAAGTTCATCCTTCTTTTCCTGTTCGCGGGACTCCTCATCTGGCTTTTCGTTCGCAATTTGAACTGGCCGGAGGTCATCCATAGCCTTCGTCAGGCGAATCCGTGGTATTTAGCAGCCGCTGCTGCGATCATCGCTTTTGGATACCTGCTTCGTGCGATCCGGTGGCGCGTGCTTCTCGATCCTTTGACGGAGTCGAGCTTAAAAGAACTTTTTGCTACAACGACGGTCGGTTTTGCCGCGATCTTCCTGATCGGGCGGGCCGGCGAGATAGTTCGGCCAATGTGGCTCCCGATGCGTGATCCGCGTGTACGGCCGTCCACGGCGCTCGTGACACTGGGCCTCGAACGGATCTTTGATCTTGCGGCGCTCGCGTGCTTCTTCGCTGTCAACCTTGTTTGGTTCGAGCCTCCGGTCGGCCGCGAGACCGAATTTAAATACGTTGAGACAGTCGGATATTCTCTGCTTGCGGCAGTCATACTCGGATTTGCAGCGTTAGCCGTCTACCAGCGAATCTCACCGCGGGTGATTGCGTGGGTCGCTCGGGTTACGGACAAGAGCTTTATTCCCAAACGCGTCCGGCGAATTCTACTAAGCATTCTCGAAAAGCTTTCCGGTGCGCTCGAGATTCTTAAAGACTGGCGCGAAATGCTGCTCGTCTCGTTTTGGTCCTTCATGTTGTGGTTGGCAATCGCGGTGCCGACATGGTTGGTCCTGATCGCATTCGACCTGCCGTTTTCATTCAGCGACTCGATCGTCATCATGGGAATTGCCGCGGTCAGTTCCGTCATTCCGACGCCCGGTGGTGCCGCCGGAGCGTTTCACACTGCGACGGCTGCGAGCTTGATCTTTCTTCGCCGGGATATGAGTTCCGACGATGCAGCCGCGGTGTCGATCGCGATGCATCTTGTTTATTTTGCTCCCGCGCTCTTTTTTGGTTTGTATTATTTCCTGCACGGGGATATAAGTATTGAGCGGTTTCGCAGCCTGCTCTCGAGCGAAAACGCGGTCGAGGAGATCGAATCCGAAGCTCCTAACAATAATGGACAATTGAAAACGGGGAACGGACAGTAACTTATCGTTCCGTTCTGCACTTTCCGTTTTCCACTTAAAAATGCGCTGCCCATTCTGCGGACATATCGAAGACAAGGTCGTTGATTCACGCGAGGCAAAGGACGGAGACTCGATCAGACGCCGTCGTGAATGTCTTGAGTGCGGCCGACGCTTTACTTCGTACGAGCGAATCGATCAGATCCCGTACATGGTCGTCAAGAAGGACGGGAAGCGCGAGAGCTTTGACCGCAACAAGGTCCTCACCGGATTGATGCGTGCATCCGAAAAGCGGCCGATCTCGATGACGCAGCTTGAAACTATCGTCGACGAGATCGAAAAGGAACTGCAAGATTCGAGCGACCGCGAACTATCGACAAGCGAGATCGGCAAAATAATAATGCGCCGTTTGAAGGCACTCGATAAGGTCGCATATGTTCGATTCGCTTCGGTCTATCTGGAGTTCGAAGACGTCTCTGCATTCATGACCGAACTCAAGGATCTTGTTCGCTCCCGTACTCCCGTCAAGAAGCACAAGAAAACTAAGAAGAGCATCTAGCTCTAACCCACCGGATGTCGGCCGCCGACAAAAAATTACTACACTTCTCGGGCTTTCCGCGGTTATACTCAGACTGTCTTACCCGCCTTTGCTTTTCGAATCGCTATGCCACGAAAAGAAGAACGTTACACCTATCTAAAAGAAGTCGAGCTTGAGTTTGCGTCAGGCAAACGCTCGGCACGGATCAGCGATATTAGCGCCGGCGGCTGCTACATCGACACGATCGCCCAGGTCCCCGTCGGCGAGAGTCTCACGCTGCATATTTCTGCTTCGGACGGTCACTCGATGCAGTTCCAAGCCCGGGTCGCGTACATACTCGAACGCTTTGGCTTCGGGATAGAATTCACCGACCTCACCGACGAGCATCGAGCATTCCTCGCAAATCTTCTTACATCTGCTTCTGGTTGACGCCTCTTCAATCTACATCCTTGCTCACTCCGGCCATTGCGCATAACATGATTTGTTATGGTCGATATCGAAGATTTCCCGGTTGCGCTCGCTGAGTCGGACGCGATCGAGCCGATGATGCAGATTCCGCCGGAACTGCCGGCACTCCCCTTGCGCGACATCGTGATCTATCCGTTCATGATCGTTCCGCTATTTGTCTCGCGTGACAAATCCATAAAAGCCGTCGAGGAAGCATTAAAAGAAAATCGAATGATCGTCCTTGTTTCGCAGAAGGACGTCAACAAAGAAGATCCTGAGCAAATAGATCTTTACGAGGTCGGCACGGTGGCGATCATCATGCGAATGCTCAAGCTTCCGGATGGAAGAATTCGCATTCTCATTCAGGGTTTGTCGCGAACGCGTGTTGATTCCGTCAATGCAAAAGGCGATTACGTAAAAGTAAAAATCACACCAATATCAGAACCGCTGGCGCCGGAAAACTCGCTTGAAGTAGAAGCTCTGGTCCGCAACGTCCGCGGCTCGATGGAACGTGCGGCATCGCTCGGGAAGAACATTTCACCCGAGGTTCTTGCGATCATCGCAAATCTTGACGATGCCGGCCGGCTCGCCGATCTATCTGCCTCCAATCTCGAACTCAAGGTAGAAGATGCGCAGAGTGTGCTGAACATCTTTGAGCCTGTTCAGCGGCTTCGCCGTGTGAACGATCTTCTGAGCAAGGAGATCGACGTACTCACGGTTCAGCAAGAGATAAACACACAAGCCCGAGCGGATATCGACCGCTCACAGCGCGAATACTTTCTAAGGCAACAGCTAAAGGCGATCCAGGGTGAACTGGGCGAAGGCAACGAGCTCTTCGAAGAGGTCGAGGCATACCGAAACAAGATCCTGAAGATCAAGATGCCGGAGAACGCCGAAGAGGAGTCGCTGCGTCAGCTAAAGAAGCTCGAACGCATGCATCCCGATACGGCTGAGACTGCGACCCTGCGAAACTGGCTTGACATAATGACGGATCTGCCGTGGTCAAAGCAGTCAAAAGATAATCTGAATCTAAAAAAGGCGGAGCGGATCTTGAACGAAGATCACTACGGCCTTGATCGCGTGAAAGAACGTATCATCGAAGCCCTCGCCGTCCGAAAACTGATGGAGAAGCCAAAGGGCTCGATACTTTGTCTGGTCGGCCCTCCGGGCGTTGGTAAGACATCGCTTGGCAGGTCTGTCGCGCGAGCGCTAAATCGGAAATTCGTCCGTCTGTCGCTCGGCGGAGTGCACGACGAAGCCGAGATCCGCGGCCATCGCCGTACCTATGTCGGGGCGATGCCCGGACGAATCATCCAGGCGATCCAACAAGCAGCCACGAACAATCCATTGATCATGCTGGATGAGATCGACAAAGTCGGGGCGGACTTTCGCGGCGATCCGTCGAGTGCTCTTTTGGAGGTCTTGGATCCTGAACAGAATTCCAGTTTTCGGGATAACTACCTCGGCGTAACATTCGACCTATCGAACGTGATGTTCATGACGACCGCGAACGTTCTGGACACCATTCAGCCGGCGCTCCGCGATCGTATGGAGATCATTTCGCTTTCGGGATACACCGAAGAAGAGAAGCTCGAGATTGCGAGGCGCCACCTTGTTCCAAAGCAGATCGAGGAGAACGGCCTCGACAAGGACGACGTTCGGTTTGATCGGCGTGCGCTTGGAAAAATAGTAAGTGAGTACACTCGCGAGGCCGGCCTGCGACAGCTCGAGCGCGAGATCGGTAAGGTCTGTCGTAAGGTCGCGAGGCGAAAAGCGGAGACCGAGGATAAGTTTAATCCGGTGCGCGTCACCGTCGATAATTTGAAAGACTTCCTGCGTCAGGCGAAGATCTTCAATGAGAGCGCGCTCAAGAAGGACGTGATCGGGACCGTGACCGGACTGGCATGGACCGCGGTCGGCGGAGATATTCTTTTTATCGAGGCGCTCAAGACAAAGGGCAAGGGCAAGCTGATGCTGACCGGCCAACTCGGCGATGTGATGATCGAATCGGCGCAAGCGGCGTTTTCGTTCGCTAAGGCCCGATCGAAAGAGTTGGGAATTGACGAAGAGGTGCTTGAGAATTTCGATATTCACATTCACCTGCCTGAGGGTGCGATCCCGAAAGACGGTCCATCGGCCGGGATCACTATGGCGACGGCGCTCGTTTCGGTCCTCGCTCAGCGCGCGGTCCGCAAGGACGTTGCGATGACCGGCGAGATCACATTAAGGGGCAACGTCCTTCCGGTAGGCGGAGTCAAAGAAAAACTGCTTGCGGCCCGGCGGGCAAAGATAAAAACAGTGATTTTACCAGAGCCAAATCGTCGCGATCTCGAGGATTTATCGCAGGAAGTACGGGACGATTTGAAGTTTGTTTTTGTTGAGCATGTCCGCGAGGTTTTTGAGGAGGCTTTGCTGCCAGCCAAGCCCGTGGCGAAAGCCGCAAAACGTTGACCGGCAGAGCCTTGTTATGGTACTTTTGAAACGGTCCGCTTGTTCGCAAGACCTAATCAAGAGGAACTTTTTTCGGTGATCGGCGTTTGAGATTGTGACGCCAAAGCATTTTAGGTCGTTTTACGATTCGCCCTAACCCCGACGTTGATAGATACGGAGAATAGACGAAGCTTAATGAAAACTGCCATATACAAGGGTTTTAGTACATCTGCACT
>JBDTSA010000108.1:0-6622 GCA_039931335.1 Acidobacteriota bacterium | reverse complement strand
GCAGCCGCAAGCTCGACAGGTCATGCTTCAACGGATACTGCTCGCCCCATTTGATGAACGCGCGGATGGCAGTCGGAGCCGTGTAAAGGATGTTGATCTTGTGACGCTCGATCATGTCCCAGAAGCGATCAGGTGCCGGATGATTTGGCGCCCCCTCGTACATAAAAACCGTCGCCCCGCTCGCGAGCGGGCCGTAGACAACGTAGCTATGGCCCGTCACCCAACCGATGTCGGCGGTGCACCAGTAAATATCATTGTCCTTGAGATCGAAGACGAGTTTTGATGTATAGGCGACCTGCGTCAGATAGCCACCCGTCGTATGCAGAATTCCCTTTGGCTTTCCCGTCGTTCCTGACGTGTAAAGAATATAAAGCGGATGCTCGGAGTCGAGCGGCACCGCCGGGCAATCGGCGTCAACCGTCTTTGTCAGCTCATGCCACCAGTGATCGCGTCCCGGCTTCATCGATATCTTTGAGCCGGTGCGCTGATAGACGACGACGTGCTTCACCGTAGGACAATTCGCAGCCGCCTCGTCAACAATGTCTTTTAGCCGGATCTCACTGCCGCGGCGATACCCGCCGTCCGCCGTAACGATCAATTTGCACTGCCCGTCATTCACACGATCACGGATCGCGTCCGCTGAAAAGCCGCCGAAGATCACCGTGTGCGTCGCGCCAATGCGGGCACACGCGAGCATCGCAACTGCGAGCGCGGGAACGAGCGGCATGTAAAGCGCGATGCGATCACCGGTCTCGACCCCGAGCGCCTTCAGCACATTCGCAAACCTCGACACCTCCTGATGAAGTTGGAGATAGGTGATCGTCTTGATCTCGCCAGTCTCGCCTTCCCAGATGATCGCGGCTTTGTTTTTCCGCCACGTGTCGAGATGCCGGTCGAGACAGTTGTATGCAACGTTAAGTTTGCCGCCGACAAACCATTTTGCAAACGGCTCATTCCATTCGAGCACCGTGTCCCACTTCTTGAACCAGTGCAGGTCTTCAGCCTGTTTCGCCCAGAACGCTTCAGGATCCGCCGCAGCTTCGGCGTAGAGCTTTTCATACTCTTCAAAACTCTTCACGTGAGCCGCGTCGGCAAACTCTTTTGGCGGGGGGAACATTCTCGATTCTTGAAGAACCGACTCAATACTGGTCGAATCTGACATAGCTGAAGTATAAGCCGCTCGACTGGTGATTTTAAATCGCGGGCTGATGAAGGCACGTTGAAGTAGCCCTCTCTTTGCGACGGCATCGGATTCGCTTAGAGCGCTCATGACGCCGGAGAATTCAAGTAATCAAAGGTGGACGCGATATTGGCCAACTACCCAGGGACAACTTCAGGCGGCCCGGCGAAACACGATCACGATCACTGTCTGGAGCAGGAGCACAAAAACTGCTGCCAACAGCAGGACGGCGATACCGATCCGCAAGCTTCCGTAACTCGTCGAGACCGATCCGATGAGCCAGCTCAACGACGCCGAGCCGGCGATACCGGAGATGAAGAGCGGCGTCGCACGCCGTGTTGCGGCCGGACCGAATATCTTTGCGAACCTCACCATATTCGTCGGGAAGATCGCGGATGTGCCAAGCCCGGCAATCGCTGCGCCTAACGTCGCGGAAGATTCGCCGACAACGATGAGAAAGACGCCCGTCAATAATGTAACCGAGCAGATCGAGATCAATGACTCCTCGGATATGCGGCGCGAGACGATCGCGGCGATGCCGCGTCCGAGCACGACAAACGAGAAGAAAACCACGGTCAGATTAATACCGCGAACCGGCAGCGATTCGGAATAGGTCGTGAGCCAACCGCCGAGGCCCGATTCGATGCCGATCACAAAAAATCCGAATAGTATGAACAGCCATGACGACCGGCGATGCCAGATGCGATTGCCCGGCTCGAGGATCTGTTCGTGCGTTTTCTGATCGCCGATTCCGCGCGACGCTGAAAGAAAACATATTGCCAGCAGAATTAGGACGGCGTCGAGGATCAGCGTGACATTCACGAGGCTCTCGCCGTCCGACGCCGACTCAACGAACGGCTGGCTGCAGATCGCTCCGACGCCCCACGCAAAATTTATCAGGTTGATGGAGCCGGACTGTTGCCCCGCCGGTGTGGTTTCGATAGTCAGCAGATTGATCGCCGGTATCGTCAGACCGAGCCCGCATCCGTAAACGAAGATCGCTCCCCAGCAGATGGCAAAGTTTGAGAAGTTTAATCCGGGCAGGCCCGCGATCATGAAGATCAATCCGACAAGTGTCGTCACGACGAATCCATACCGCCGCGCATGCTTGACCGCGAACAGCGTCCCGAGTAATGAGCCGCCGAACAGCGCCAGAAAGAGTGTGCCGGATTGCGAGTCGTTTAATTCAAGTCGAGTGGAGAGGGTCGGCAGCACCTGGCCAAGCAGTAGCGAAATGACACCGATTACGAAGAAGGCGAAAAGTGTGTAGTATTTTAGCAATCGTAAACGGTCTGCTCTTTCCGTCATTGTCGAATCTGTTTCACTAATTTGGTGGTAATGATATTGAGCCGCATCCGTTTCGTCAAAAAGTCATGAAGAAACAGTTGTCATCGAGTGTGCGATTTCGTCTCGGTTTCGTCCTCGCCGTCATTCTAGTCTCCGTTACGCAAGGGTTGGCCGCGTGGGAAACTGCGGGAAACGTCACACGGGTGACGCCGACGAAAACGAACGGTATCGTACTGAACACGACGAGCCATGCAAAGGTCTGGATCGCGTTCTTCGATCTAAACGTCATCCGCATCCGCGTTGCCTCGACGGGTGCTTTTGCACGCGATTTTTCTTACGCGATCGATTACGGACATGATCGCAAGACACCGGTCACGAGACTCACGCAGACGGCAGCGGAGATCACGCTATCAAATTTTGACGGAACAAAGATCGTCGTCGATCGCTCTCCACTAACGATCCGTGTTTACGATGTGGCCGGCAATATAGTCGTCGGCGATGACACTGCCCGCCCGATGATGTTCGATAAGGCCACGGGAGAGTTCCAGGCGACAAAGCTGCGCAACGGCGAGGTCGAAACTTACTACGGTTTTGGCGAAAAAGCATTTGCCGAGATGTCGCGAAACGGAAAATTCATCGTCAATTGGAACACGGATACGTTTTCGTATCCGGTCGGCACCGACCCGATCTACCAGTCGATCCCGTTCTTCTACGCGCTCCGCGACGGCAAAGCGTACGGACTGTTCTTCAATAACACATTTCGCACATGGTTCGACATGGGCAAGAGTTCGCCGAACCGATACACATTCGGAGCAGATGGCGGCGAGCTCGACTATTTTGTTTTCACCGGCGGAAAGGAACGCTCGCCGAAAAAGATCCTCGAGGATTACGCCGAACTGACCGGGAAGACTCCGTTGCCCCCGATGTGGGCGCTCGGCAATCAGCAATCGCGCTGGTCATACTTTCCGGAAAAGCGTGTGCGTGAGATCGCCGATGGTTTCCGCAGTCGCAAAATCCCGGCGGATGTGATCTATCTGGACATCGACTACATGGACGGCTACCGCGTTTTCACATGGGACAAGACGCGCTTCCCGGATCCGAAAAAATTAGTGGACGACCTAAAGGCCGATGGGTTTCACACCGTGCTGATCATCGATCCGGGGATCAAGGTCGATCCGAATTATGGAGTTTACGCGGAAGGAAAACGACTCGGACTATTTGTGAAGAATCCTGACGGCACGGAGTTGAATCGTAACGTCTGGCCGCAGGCTTCGGCATTTCCGGATTTCACCGATCCGAAAGCGCGCGACTGGTTCGGAGCGCAATTTAAAGGGCACATCGATGAAGGAATCGCCGGCTTTTGGAATGACATGAACGAGCCCGGCGTTTTCTTGAACGATCGAACCGCGAAGCCCGATACGTTTCATCACCCCGACAAAACATTCCCTTACGACACGCCACATGTCGGCGACGGTTTGGCCGGAACGCATCGCCGCTATCATAACGTCTTCGGAATGCAGATGGCGCGTTCGACATTCGAGGGCGTCAAGAAGCAGCGTCCTGAAAAGCGTCCGTTCGTGCTGACACGCGCCGGGTTCGCCGGCATCCAGCGCTTCTCTGCAGTTTGGACAGGTGACAATTATGCGAGCTGGGACCAGCTCGCGCTTTCGATCCCGATGCTGACGAATCTAAGTGTCTCGGGTGTGCCTTTCGTCGGTGGCGACGTTGGCGGATTCAATGATCGTCCGAGCGGAGAGCTTTACAGTCGTTGGCTCCAGGCTGCGGCGCTGACGCCGTTCTTACGTTCGCATTCGGTCGGCTGGGCGGGCAACAAAGAGCCCTGGGAATATGGTGACGAATTTACGCCGATCAATCGCGCTTCGATCGAATTGCGATACAAATTCCTGCCGTATCTCTACTCGCTTTTCTACGAGCATGAGCGGACGGGCGAGCCTGTCATGCGTCCGCTCTGGTACGAGTTTCCGGCCGACAGATCGACGTATTTGATCAGCGATGAGTACATGGTCGGGAGCGATATCCTCGTCGCCCCGGTCGTAAAAGAAGGGATGCGAAATCGCGACATTTATCTTCCGGCGGGTAGTGCGTGGATCAACTGGTGGACGGGCGAGCGTTTCGACGGAGGAAAGCAGATCAACGTACAAGCGCCTCTCGACCGGCTGCCGCTGTTCGTTCGGGCCGGTGCGATCATCGCGACTCAGGATGTAATTCAGCACACGGGCGAGATGCCGAGCTCTGCGATCACACTCAATGTCGCGGCGGGAATCCAAACGGGAAAGACCGAGGTTGCCAAGATCCACCAGGACGCCGGCGACGGATATGGTTATCGACGGAGCGAGTGGCGAGAAATTCGGATCGAACATCGGCAAAGCTCGTTAAAGGTAACGCGCGTTGGCGACTTCAATGGACAGCGCGTGCTCTACGTTGAGATCGTCGGCCTGACTGCGGATCCCAAAGAAATACGAGCCGATGGCAAGAAGATCGATCACACCTACGATGCGGCAAGGAAACGCGTTCGAGTTGCACTGCCGGAGAATGCGACGGAGATCACGTTGCTTCGGTGATGGTTCCAAAAAGCCTCCTTGTTTAGGAGGGGTGGCAGCCGCCTCGGCTGATGGGGTGGTAGTTAAGTAAGAATCAGATTCTTCTGAACTACCACCCCGCCTACGCAAAGCCTCCGGCACCCCTCCTAAACAAGGAGAGGAGCTTAGAGCGGTCGGAACGATCATCCTGCTTGGGTGACTCGCCCTGTCGAGTTTCTCACGATCAAAGTCGGCTCGACACTTAAAACTTCCGGAATTCCCGCGTCTTCGCCTTCGGTCAGTCGCTCAAGCAGCGTACGTGCCGCAAGACTCCCCATTTCAAAAAGCGGTTGACGGATCGTCGTCAGAGCCGGATTGTGAAACGCCGCGGCGTAGATGTCGTCGAAACCGAGAACGGATACGTCGGCAGGAACTCGGAGCCCCATCTCCTCAAGCGCGCGGATCGCGCCGATCGCCGAGATATCGTTGAATGCAAACACGGCCGTAAATTTCTCGCCAGTCGCGAGCAGACTTTTCATCGCCAAATAACCGACCTCCGGTGAAGGCGAATCGCCTGAGAGTTGGATGGTTAGGCGCTTGTCGATCGGAATCTGCCGTTTCGCCGCCGCCGCGCAGATGGTATCGAACCGCACTCCGGTATCCGAACTAAACTCCTGGCCCTTGATGACCGCGATATTGCGATGGCCGAGATTGTACAAGTGTCCAATCCCGAGTTCGGCGGCGTGCTGATGGTTGAGAATTACGTTCGTTACACCTGGAACATTTTCGTGGCCGGAAACATTTACCGTCGGTAGATTCGGTTCGAACCGGATCGGCGTATCGACCGCGATGAAGCCGTCGACCTGCCGTTCGGCCAACATCCTCGGCAGATCGACCAGCAGATCTTCGCGATGCAGGTGGCTCGCCGTCAGATAGAAATATCCCTTGGTCGAGAGAACTGCCTCGACGCCGTTCAGCACCATCGACGAGTAGCCGTCGCTTAGCTCCGGCACGATGACTCCGAACGTGTGCGTACGCTGAACGCGAAGCGATCGCGCCAGGTAATTCGGCCTGTAATTTAACTCTCGTGCGGCCGAGAATATGCGGTCCTTTGTCTCTTGCGGGATCGAAACTGCCGTCGGCGCGTCGTTCAGAACGAGGGAAAGGGTCGTCGTCGAGAGGTTTAAGTGCGCCGCTAATTGCTTGAGACTTACGGCCTCTCCTTTGGAAGAAAAGCTGACCATCGGGCTTTTACTGCTTCTAGGCTTGCGGGGCATCGCAGAGATAGTCGCACAGCGTTAATTTCAAATCAAGATTTAGCCTCGCCGGAAAACTATCGTAATCCGTGTGCTTTCGCACATACCTATGAGTCTAAACTTGCTTATTCTAGGAGATACATATCATGGGGGCGGAGGAAAAATCTATTGACAAGGAAAATCGAAGGGTGCTATAAATGCTACTAAAACGATTTACTAAAACGATTTACCCGTAACCGGAACGAGCATCATTTAGCTTTCCCGTCTCCGAAAAAAGGGGCTTGGCTACGAACATCACTTCGGGCTTATTAACAACATTCTGGGAGGAATTTTATGCGGCAAACTATTTTCGGGCTGAC
>JBDTSA010000107.1:0-6636 GCA_039931335.1 Acidobacteriota bacterium | reverse complement strand
AGCTACCCACGGCAGCGTTGCACCGGCCGCGATCATATCCCGAAGCAAACTCTTGAGACGCTTTTTGTTGATCGCGAGATTGTCATCGATAAAGAAAACGGCGATCTGTCCCTTTTCCTGTTTGGAGCGCTCCTTGAGACGCAGAAGCTCTTCGACAACGCTTTCGTTGCTGCGGAATCGGATCGAGTCACCAAAAAATCCGGTTACGGTGCAGAATTCGCAACCGTATGGACAGCCGCGGCCAGTTTCGATCGGCACAACGAAGAACTTGCCCCAGCCTTCGCCAAGCTTCGAGAGCATCGGTTTTAGGAATGACGGGACCAAACTGAATTGATCGAGGTCGAGCGTTTCCCAGGGAATATGCGGATATGGCTGGAGGTTCGGCTTCTTGTCGTTGCCCTTCGGGTCGATCTCTGGTTGATATATTTCCTTGAGTTCGCCGCGGGCTGCATCTTCGACGATCCGCGCCCAATACTCGTCAGCTTCGCCAAGCGCGACAGCATCAGCATGCCGCGGTCCGCCGTCTTTTCCCAGCGCTTCGTCCGAGCATTCCGTAACGTGTGGCCCACCCATCACAACCTGGATTCCCGCAGCCCGAAGTGAGTCCGCCACAAGATAAGCTCGGGCGACCATCCGGGTCATGGAACCGATACCGACAAGGCCTATACCCTCGGTTTTGCAGAATCGAACCAGTTCATCGCGGCTCATCGCCTTTGCGTTGCCGTCGATCAATATGACTTCGTGTTCCTTCGGTGTTAACGACTGAAGGAGGAACATCCAAAGGTGCGGCATGAAGTTTCTCGTCACACCATTGTCGGGATTGTAAAGTAAAATTTTCATTCGATATAAAACCGATGCGAAGCAAAGCAGTGATCACTGCTCATAAAGACGGGGAAATGCTTGGAAAATAAATGACCAGTAACTTATTGCTAATATAATCTCACTATTTGCGGGATTAGCCTATCACAAAATTTGCCTTTCGTGCTGACCGGCTCCGCGTGCTTACCCATTAGTCGTATCATTCGCTAACTTACGAGACCTCCATGACTTGGAAAATTGGGCGCAAGCGATGGGCGCGTGAAGCGTTCTACGGGCTATGGTGTCTAACCATCCGGAGGAAGAATCATGAAGCAAGTATTTCTTTGCGCAATATTTCTATGCACTGGGCTCGGTGCGTGCGCCGAACGTCGCGGATTAAATGAATCGGTGAGCAATACGTCGTTCGAACCGACCGAAGCAGCGTCGGCCGTACCGGCTGACGGCGAGACTGAGATGCCAACTTTTGCAAACACGAACGCTCAAACCGCCGCCAACACCTCTAGCAGAATGGGTGGCGGTGGCGGCGGAGGCGGTCAGAATGCGAGCCCGCAGCTCGTGAAACAAAATATCTCGAGCGAGCAGACAACGGCTTCCGCCATCAATACCGCCAGTTCCGATCGCAAGATAATTCGGAACGCCGAGCTCAATCTGGAAGCGGAAGATCCCGAAGATGCACAGCGCCGGATCACCGGCATCGCCGAATCGAACGGCGGATTTGTCGTCGAATCGCAGCAGAGCAGCAGCGATGTGCGGACGACATCGCGTGACATAGTTGTCATGAGCGTCCGCGTGCCGTCAGAAAGATTCAGCGAAACACTTGAGGCTATCCGAAGTACCGCTACGAGGGTCGTTGTCGAAACCGTCAAGGGCCAGGACGTGACCGAAGAATTCATCGATATCGAAGCGCAGCTAAAATCGAAAAAGGCGCTCGAAGAACAATTCATGTCGATCATGAAACGTGCGAACAGTGTCGAAGACGCTCTGGATGTTCAACGGCAGTTGGCCGACGTGCGCGGTGAGATCGAACGGATCGAGGGACGAAAGCGATTTCTCGAGAATCAATCGAGCCTCTCGACCATCAAGATCCGGCTGCAGACCGCCAAGGTATTCGCGGCGAGCTCGGCAGGTTTCGGAGCGCGTCTGACCGATGCGTTCTCGTCGGGTTTTGACGTCGCGATGAATTTTGTCCTGGGGCTCGTAACGTTCGTCATTGCTGCCTTGCCGTTTGCCGCGTTCGTCGGTTTGCCCTGCATTGCGATTATCAGATATGTTTTGAGGAGACAGGCAAGGCCGAAATCGGTGACCGAGATCGCCGAAGAGGAAATAAAAAGCACGTAACAGATGGACAGAATTTTTCAAATTGTGGCGGTGATCCTTGGTGGTATCGCCGCCTATTTTCTTTGGTCCGGAAACAAAGACGGAGCATTTGTTTCCGCCGTCGTTGGCTGCGTCGCATTCTTTCTGAGTATCAGGTTTCAAGTGAAGGCGCGGAACGCGGAACGCGACGCTGGCCGGCAAGATTGATCAAATGTCGAAGATCGTGTTGGCAACGTTCGGTTCGCTTGGCGATCTTCATCCGATGATCGCTCTCGGCCTCGAGCTAAAGCACCGCGGGCATCAAGTGACATTCGCGACGATGGACTTCTATCGCGAAAAGATCGAGATGCTGGGGTTCGAGTACGTCCGGATGGCCCCTCACGTCAACCCGGATGACATCACGGAAATGCCCGAGTTGGTCGATGCGGCGAAAGGGACCGAAAAGATCCTGCGCGAGATAATTATCGCAAACGTGCGTCCGATGTATGACGATCTGCTGGCCGCCGTCGAAGGTGCGGACGTTCTTATAACGGGCGAAATAATTTACGCGGCCAAGTCGGTCGTCGAAAAAACCGGTATCAAGTGGGTGACGACGACCCTTGCTCCGATCTCGCTTTTCTCGACGTACGATCCGCCCGTGCCGCCCACGGCGATATGGTTCGAAAATCTGAGGTTTCTCGGCTCGACATTCCACGGCCTGCTGTTTCGTTTGATTCGAACGTCGATGCGCAGTTGGCTCGACGAATACCGTACATTTCGGCGGAGCATCGGCCTTGACCCGGACGATGACCCGATCTTTCGCGACAAGTTCTCGCGCGATCTTCACCTCATAATGTTTTCCCGTATGCTCGGCGCGCCCCAGCCGGATTGGCCCGCGGACGCAGTTCAGACCGGATTTTGTTTCTACGACGGGCAGGCCGATTCGGGAAAGATGCCGGATGGGTTGATCAAGTATCTCGACGCCGGCGAACCGCCGATCGTCTTCACGCTTGGGTCGGCAGCGGTGATGGATCCGCGCGATTTTTTTGTCGAGAGCCTGAAGGCGGCGAAGATGCTTGGCCGCCGCGCCGTCCTTTTGTACGGAGTTTTTGGCGAGCACCCGCCAGGACTGACGGACGACATTGTCGGCTTTGATTACGCACCATACTCACTCTTGTTCCCTCGCGCCGCATGCGTCGTTCATCAAGCCGGCGTTGGAACGACCGGCCAGGTCCTGCGTGCCGGAGTCCCGCATTTGATCGTGCCGTTCGCCCATGACCAGCCCGACAATGCCGCACGCTGCAGACGGCTCGGTGTCGCCGAGATCATCAGCCGCGACGCCTACACAGCGGAGTCGGCAGCAAAGATGCTGAAGCAGGTCCTTTCAGACGACAGCTACCGGAAACGCGCCTCGGAAGCTGCTTCGATCGTAAATTCCGAAGGCGGCACCGCCGCGGCGTGCGATGCTATAGAAGCCATTTTGAGCTAACATATTCACCTGTGAGCACACTCGAACACCTTCTTGCCGGCAATAAGGCCTGGGCAGAAAATATAAAAGAGAGCGATCCGACGTTTTTCAAAAAGCTTTCCGAGATCCAGACGCCCGAATATCTTTGGATCGGATGCTCGGATAGCCGCATAACACCCGCGACGAGCATCGGGCTGTTGCCGGGCGAAATGTTCGTACACCGCAACGTCGCGAACCTCGTCAACCATACGGACATGAACTGCCTTTCGGTAATGCAGTTCGCCGTTGAGGTCCTCAAAGTAAAACACATTATCGTTTGCGGCCACTACGCATGCGGCGGCGTGATGGCCGCGCTCAGCGATACACGCCTCGGACTCATCGATAACTGGCTGCGACACATTCAGGACATCATGCACAAGCACAGCGGAGCGCTCGATTCGCTAACGGATTATGACGAGCGTCTGGACAAATTGTGCGAGATCAACGTCATCGAACAAGTTGTCAGTGTCGGCGAGACGACATTCGTTCAGGACGCCTGGGAGCGAGGTCAGAATCTCGAAGTTCACGGATGGATATACACGATCGCTGACGGGATCTACAGGGATTTGAATGTCAGCGTAAACTCACTTTCGAGTCTCGACAGCATGCGCAGCGGAACATTTATCGGAAAGGCGGAAAGACGACCGGCACTGAGTGTGTAAAAAACTAGGATGAGATTAACCACGAAAACTTCAGCTGTGAAGAGGCACGCTCGCTACCGCTCGACCTTTTGTCTCGACGTTGCCGCCTTCGTGCTGCTAGTCGCCTTCTGCTTTCTGCCTTCTGTCTACTCGCAAATGTCCCGCAAGCCGTCGCCGACTCGAGAGCCGGCCGGGGCTCTGGACAAGAAGCCGGACTCGAAGACCAATTCGCTTCTCGATGTCGAGTCGCGGGCAGACTTTGATTCGATCGCTCGCGTCTATCATCAAAACACTCAGTACGCTTTGCCGCACATCATGTTCGTCATCGACCGGCGGGCGAAGAACAAGATCTATTTCGTAAATTCGCAGCGGTTCCGTTTTCACAAAGATTTTCTGCTCGCAACTTACCTCGTCCCGCGCGGGGCGGATGTCTTCAAGCCGATCTATATCGACGAGGACCGCCGCTTCGTCGTCGGCACGATCGCCTGGCAGAAACCGGTTGAGAAATTTACGTGGGAACTCTGGGAAGGAGATCTGGCGAACGCGGAACAGATAAAGTCAGCCAACGAAACGATCTACAAACACTTTTTCGCCCCCGTCGCGTTCAAGCCAAACTCCCTGCGGCAAGAGGACGTTTCCGAGACGCTCGGTATCGATCGAATTCTTCAGAGCGATCTGAATAAGAACCAAGCTTATCTTGCGCTGAATACCGGAGAGGCCGTGGGGCGGATCCACATCATCGACAAGATCGACGATACCGTCGAGATCGGCGACAACGAGATCGTCGTCTTAAAAGAATTGCCGCAGACGCTGCCTCCGGTTCGCGCAATCATCGTCGCCCAACCGTCGACTCCGCTCTCGCACATAAACATTCTCGCGAAAGGCTGGAACGTTCCGAACGTTTATATAAAAGACGCCGATAAGTTGTTCCGCGAGTTCGACACTTACGTTTACAAACTCAACGCCTCGCTGACGGACTACAAACTCGAACGCGCGTCGATAGAAGACATCAAGACGAAATTCGTCTCGCCTGATCAGCAAATTCCGCCCGTTAACCTGACGGTGAAAAAACTCGCCGGTCTTCGCCAGATGCGAAAGAGGGACAGCATTACTTACGGATCGAAGGCGGCAAATCTTGGCGAGATGCTCAATGCACGCGTCGCGGGTGTCGTCGTGCCTGACGGATTTTCTGTTCCCTTCTATTGGTACAAAGCATTCATGGACGCGAACGGTTTCAGCGATCAGATCGCCGACTATCAGGATGATCTGCAGTTCGTACACAACCCGCGCGTCCGTCGCCAGAAGCTCGAAGAATTTCGCGGCGCTATTCAGAAAGGTAGATTCGATCCCGCGCTGCGGCGAGCGATCATCCAGAAATGGCGAACTCAGCTCACCGGCCGTCCAGTTTTCGTGCGGAGCTCATCAAATTCCGAGGACCTTCCGAATTTCAGTGGTGCGGGTTTGTATTCGAGCGTTGCGAACGTAAAAGAAGAGGACAAGCTGATCGAGGCGGTCAAGAAAGTGTGGGCGTCGCTCTGGAAATTCGAAGCCTACGAGGCCCGCGTCAGGAATTACATCAGCCAAAACGACGTCTACATGTCGGCGCTCGTTCAGCTCGGAATCGATATGACAAAGGGCGGCGTGATGATCACGAAAGATCCGTTCGACGCCGAGAACAAGGACGCGGTCTACATCAGCGCGGTGTGCGGTCACAATTCGAAAGTGGTCGATAACAGCGGGCTACCAGAGCAGATACTTTTCAACCCGAAGTCGAACTCGGTGATCGTCATGACACTCTCGCAGCAGGAAAATGCGCTCGCGTTCGACGAGAACGGTGACTTGAAGGAAACGCACGACAAATGCGCAAACGCGCAGAAGCGTGTGCTCACGGATCTGCAAGCCCGAGCACTGGCGAAAACCGCGATCGACATTCGACGTATCTTCGGCAAACGGGAGCAGGACATCGAATGGGGGATTATGAACGGCCGGATCTACATTGTTCAGGCACGCCCGTATATTGATAAGCAGTAGTCAGCCAGTACGGAAACAATTATATGAAATATCTTTTACTTGCGGTCGCGGCCGTTAGCTTAGCAGGCTGCAATCGCGCAGCAGCTCCGGTTGCCAACTCGCCGAAGCCGATCAACGTCGCACAGCAAACTAACGAAGCGCAGAGCGTGCTCGCACACTCGAGCGAAGGCCAGCCGCCGAAGCCAATGAACTCGAACGGCGCCGGCCCGGCAAAATCGTCGCCGACAGGAGATCCGATCGACACATCGAAATTCGATCACGCCATCGAGCTCGCGGAAAAGGGCATCAAGGCCAAATCCGATGAGCCGACGAAAAAGTTGCTTGCCGAAGCGTACTTCGAGC
>JBDTSA010000106.1:0-6640 GCA_039931335.1 Acidobacteriota bacterium | reverse complement strand
ATCGAAAACGGTTCGGCAGCCGGATTTTGATTGATCTCGGGCGTAAAAAAACCGCTCGCTTCCCAGCGTGCGTAATGATGTTCTTCGGCCTGGCTCGGATCGTAAGCCTTGGGTATTTCCATATCTTGAGAAAAGCTAGATGATAAAACAAAAATGCCCAGCTTTCATCTCGAGATGAAAGCTGGTCACTTCAAGAGAGCAGCAGCGTCTTTATTTTTCCGAGAGCTTATCGACGACCTTCTGCACGAGCATATCCATCAGTTCAGGAGACAGGCTCACCAACTCCTTTGCCATGGTCTCGGCCCGCATGCGTTGTGTAGTCGTGAATTCGAGTGTTTTGCCGTTGTCGATCGGCGGCAACTCCAGAATCTCAGTCTCATCCGTTTCGAATTGGTTCGTGGTCGACGCCGCAGTTTCGAGCGAGGGGTCAGTACTCGAAAATTCATCGAAAGCTGGTTCGCTATCACCGGCGGCGGCAACGGCGAAATCTCCGCCTTCATCGACAAACGACGCAAATTCCTGAATCTGTTCCGTCCGGTAAGTTTCGGCAAAGTCAAATACCGGCTCAGATTCGGAATAACTTGCCTCACCGCTTTCCGCAAGCTCCGTTTGCGAAGCAAACTCTGGGGACCTATCGCCCTCGTCCGACGAAAACTCGGACGACGTGCCCGGTGTCTGATAATCCGTCCGGTCGCCGAAACTGGTCTCGATCATTTCATCGTCCATTCCGGCATCAACATATCGTGGAGCAGCTCCTGCTTCGCCTTCAACGCCGGCGGGCGACGGTTCGGCAAAGCTCCGATGATAGAGCGACTCTATGTCGTCAACCTCTTTCTCAATAGGTTGGGGTTCAGCGATCGCTGATTCCTCTTTGCCGATCGCAGGTTCCTGTTCAGCAATTTCAGGTTTAGAGGCACGCGCGGAAGCATCCATGAGATCCGTGACCTGTGAGACGAGCTGCCTGATCGACTGAAACGGTTTCGTCAGATAAGCGTTTGCTCCGACTCGCGCCGCCTCGCCTTCGTCAAACGGCTCAAACGAACCCACAAGCAACACCACGGGCATCTCTCTCGTCACCGGGTTCTGCCTGAGGATCTCACATATCTGGTAACCGCTGAGGCCAGGCATATGCACGTCGGCAAGAACGACGTCCGGAGATATCTGCGATATCTTCTCCATCGCCGAATCGCCGTCACCGACCGTGACGACGTCTATCCCTTCGTCGGCGAAGGTTAAGTTAACAACTTTTTGAATCGTTACAGAATCGTCTGCGAGTAAGAGCGTTCGTTTTGACACAGGTGAGCAAACTCCTTTGCAAATGAATGCCGAATGATTTTTGAAACTAACATGTCGTCTATCCGGGGTCAAGATAACTGTTTACCGGTCTCAGATTTTATCTCGTCCCGCGTCTTCTGAGTGTCGCTAGCGATGCCGCCCGGATCTACTTACTCTTACCGGGCTGCGACTTCGCAGCGACCGTCCGCAGCATCGTCCGAAGCTGAGTATTCGTGAAGGGTTTCGGAAGAAAACCGACGGCACCTGCCTCGAAACTCTTCGATGGAAGCTTTGGGCTTTGCTCAGCAGTCATCATTATGACGGGAATTTTCTTGAAGCGCTCATCCGACTGCATGAATCTGACAAGCTCGGTGCCTTGAATGTAGGGCATCATCACATCGACGATCGCCGCGATGATCCTCCGCTCGGATTTTAGAACGCGGTAAGCCTCCTTTCCGTCCATTGCCGTCACGGCGGAAAAACCTTCGCCCTCGACGAGTGTTCTGACGAGCCACAAGATCGCAGGATCGTCATCCGCGATCAGCACAAATCCCTTACCGGTATTTTCAGCGTTGACCATGAGTACTAACCGACGGTCGCATGCTTGCGAGCTCGGCCGCAAGTTTTACGGCGGCCGTCATGCTGGAGGGGTCCGCAATATTCTTTCCGGCGATATCGAGGGCCGTCCCGTGATCAACCGATGTTCTGATCAGAGGAAGGCCGAGCGTCACGTTAACAGCCGAACCAAAAGATAGCGATTTGACGGCGATCGTCGCCTGATCGTGGTAACACGCGATGATTGCGTCGAACTCACCTCGAAATCCGCGCAGGAAGATGGTGTCGGGCGAAAATGGCCCGGATACATCGATCGCGAGATCTGCGCGGCAATGCTCGATCGCCGGTGTGATCTCGTCTGCTTCCTGCGAACCGAATATTCCGCCTTCGGAAGCGTGCGGGTTTAACCCCGCGACGGCTATCTTCACTTGCCTTTTCAAAAGCCGCGACATTTCCCTGTTTGAAAAGTCGATCAGTTTAACGAGAGCGTCCTTTCGTACAAGATCGATCGCGTCGATCAAGGGCAAATGAGTAGAGAGAAGCACGACGCGGAGCTTCTTGGCGAAAAAGCTCATCGCGAATTCGCGAGTTTTGGTGAGCTTGGCAAGGAACTCCGTGTGTCCGGGGAAATCGTATCCGCCGGCATTGAGCGATTTCTTGCTGATCGGGGCGGTTGCGATCGCATCGATCGCTCCGTCTCGCCAGAGTTCAACCGCTTTCTCGATGTATTCGCCGGACGCTCGTCCCGTCTCGGCAGATTCCTCGCCCGGACGCAGATCGTTCGGCAGATTCTGCAGATCGATGATCTCCGCGTCGATCGTCAGCCCGAGTGCCTCAGCCTGCGAGCGCAGAGAACGTTCGTCACAAATTACGATCGGCCTATAAGTTTTGCGTGATTCTTCGGAAAGACTTTTGAGGACGATCTCCGGACCAATTCCGGCCGCGTCTCCGACCGTGATTCCAATTCGGGGAAGGATGTTGAGAGATTCTTGGTTTGCCGACATCCGCCAAAGCAGGCGGTCTACTCTTCTGCTCGATCCTCCGCCTTGAACATGTATTTTATACTATGCTTCGGCAAAAGAATATTAGGAGCATCTTTTCGATTTATTTTGAGCGCGTCGAGATCGTACCACTCGATCGTACCCGTGATCTGCTCGCCATCCTGAAGCACTATAACCATCTCCATCCGGGCGTCGATCTGCTTGCGATAGTAGAAAACCTCAGCCAGCGTTTCCACTGGCGGAGGCTTCTTGCGAGGTTCGCTCGTTGATTGTTTGCGGGGAAAGTTAGCCATTTCTCAATTTGGGATTCGGGATTCGGGATTCGGGATTCGGCATTTTGGGATTTGGGATCCAGAGTTTTTAAAATCCGAAGTCCGAATTCCCAAATCCTAATCGGCCTGTCTTCGAATAAACGTCGGAACTTCGAGATCCTCTTCTTTCGGGCCATCCTGCGCCGGAAAGTGCATCGATTGCGGACCCCCGTTCGCGGCTACTTCCATCACACGCGGCTGCGGGATCCGAGTTTGTACCGCACTGTCGAAGCCAGTCGCGATGACGGTGACTTTGATCTCGTCCTCCATCCCGCTCTTGATGACGTTGCCCCAGATGATGTCCGCGTTGTCGTCCGCTTCGCCTTCGATCATGCCGATGGCGTCCTCGATCTCGCCCAACGGCATATTTTCTCCGCCGGTGACGTTGATCAACGCAGCCTTCGCCCCGGTGATCGAGTTCTCTTCCAAAAGCTTGTAATCGAGCGCGGCACGCATCGCCTTCGACGCCGCATCCTCGCCGCTTGCTGTACCGATCCCCATCAACGCTACGCCGCCGCCCCGCATGACTGTCGTCACGTCGGCGAAGTCGAGATTAATGATGCCCGGCGTCGTGATCAGATCGGTGATACCCTGGACAGCCTGTAGCAGTATGTCGTCGGCTCTGCGGAAAGCATCCATCAAGGTAATTTTCTCTTCGACCTCGCGCAGCTTTGAGTTCGGGATCGTGATGATCGTATCGACGCATCCGCGAAGCTCGGCCAAGCCATTCTCTGCCTGGGCCATTCGCTTCTTGCCTTCGACGCTGAACGGCTTTGTGACAACCGCGACGGTCAGAGCTCCGAGCTCGATCGCGAGCGACGCAACAACCGGTGCGGCACCTGTGCCCGTACCACCGCCGAGACCCGCGGTGACGAAGACCATGTCGGAACCTTCGAGAACGTCGAGCAGCTTTTCATGATCCTCGAGCGCCGCTTCGCGTCCAACTTCAGGATTTGATCCGGCACCGAGCCCGCGCGTCGATTTGCTACCGAGTTGTATCTTGAGCGGCGCCTTCGAGGCGTTGAGCGCCTGGAGATCCGTGTTGGCGACGATGAACTCGACGCCTTTGATATTTGCCTCGATCATACGGTTGACCGCGTTGCCGCCGCCGCCGCCGACACCGATCACTTTGATCCGCGCTCCCGTGATCGGCGGCTCGTCTATGAACATTTTGATTCCGCTGTTTTTCATTTCAGACCTTGACTGTCAAATAAAGCTCCCTGCTATAGGGAAGGCGTTTTGGATTTGGTGAAGTTTCGCAGCGACAGATGAGCCCGCAACAATATCTTGTGCTGTTGGCGAAAGAGAATACATCATTTGCTACAAAACTCCAACCGCTCGATAAACATTTATCGAAATTTTTCACGAAAATTTTCAAACCACTCCGCGACCTTCCTCGTCGGCGATTTTCCGCCGGAGCTCGCCGCTCTAACTTGTGATCGCATCGATGACAGAGCGAGCCCGCAGGCGACCGCCCACTCAGGAGTTTGAACTTCACCGGCGAGTCCGCCAAAGTATTCCTGCTCGAGAAATCCGAGCCGCGTCGGTGCGTCGAACACTTGCTCGGCAATATCGACCATCCCGCGCGCCATAGACCCGCCGCCGGTCAGAATCACGCCGCTCGAAATCTGCGCTTGTGTTCGCGCCGTCTCGTGCGCAATGTGCTGCAGCAATTCAACGGCACGTGGCTGCATTATGTCGCAGAGAATTTCCTTCGAGAGCCCTCGCGTTTCGCTACGGCCGACCGGAACTATCTCGATTACTTCCTGCCGCTCGTCGTCGTTCATGAGGAATGACGCGACGCATCCGTAATGATGTTTGATCTTGTTCGCTTCCTGGATCGAAACTCGAAGTCCCATCGCAATGTCCTTCGTGAAATGCATACTGCCGAACGGGAACACCGCCGTGTGCTGTACCGCTCCCCGACCGAAGATCATCAAGCTCGTGATCTCAGCACCGATATTGACGAGTGCGCAACCGTATTCCTTGTCGTCGTCTGTCAGCGAGCTCTCGGCTGCGGCAAGCGGCTCGAGCATCATTCGCTCGACGTCGAGGCCCGCGCGCCGCACTGCTTTCTCTAGATTCTGCCGGCCCGCGCTCGGGCCCGTGACGATATGGACGAGGCATTCCAGCCGCGCTCCGCTCATTCCGACCGGCTCCGTGATCCCGTCCTGCCCGTCGACGATAAATTCCTGCGGCAATCGGCTGAAGATCTCCCATCCCGGAGGTAGCGGCATCGCACTGGCAGATTCGATCGCTCGTACGACATCTTCTTCGCTGATCTCACGGCCCGCGCCCGCGACCGCTACAACTCCATTCTTGTTCTCACCACGGAAGTGTTCACCCGAGAGATTCACGACGGCCGACATGATGTCGAGGCCACTGACGCGTTCGGCTTCGCCGACAGCACGTCGAATTGATTCGGACACTGCCTCGGCTCCAGTTACGATTCCCCGCCGCAATCCTTTCGACTCGGCCTGGCCGATCCCGACGATGTTCATGCGACCGTTCTCCGAAGCCTCGCCGACGACACACCTCACCTTACTTGTGCCGATATCCAGTCCGATTGCTTTAATATCACGATTCATACTTTCAATTTGGGATTTCGGGAAGTCGGATTTGGCATTTCCTTGCCAGTCAACATCCGCAATCCGTTACCGCTCCCGGCTCTGAGTCCTCGGCGCCAGGATCATATTCTGCCCGACCAAATTCACAGCTTCGAACATTTCACCCTTGCCAACGATCGCATTGATCCCTCGTTTAAGGTATTCGCCGAATTTGTCTCGTCCCAACGCGATCGTCACGACGGTCCCCGAATCCTCGATCACCGCTCGAGGTTCGCGAATGTCCTCGAGATTGACCGACCGCACACGTGCGGACAAGTCGAACTCTTTCCACTCGGACAACATCTTTTGATACATCTTCACGCGTTCGAGATTTTCCTTTCCGGCTGCTTCGGATTTTACCTGGCTCCAGCCGGTCATCGAGAAGGGAAAGTCGGGTTCTTTCTCGCGAGCCGGCGCGATGACCGCGCCGTCACTATCGACCAGGACGTTTCCTTCGGCAGTTCGTACAAGTGCTTGCGGCTGCCGCTCGAAGATCTGCACTCGAATACCGTTCGGAAGCACTCGCGAGACGGCCGCTGTCTTCACCCACGGAGTTTTTTCCAGCTTTTCCTTTATGCCGGGCAAATCAGCGTTCCAGACACCCGACTTCTCCGTCTGCATCTCCACGATCCGCCGCACATCAGACGCGGATGAACGGTCTGTCCCGCGAATCTCGATCCTCGCGACATTGAAAAAATCTGATGCGGTGACCGTCTGATAACCGAGGACGCCCAACGCGCCGAGGCAGACGAGAATGCAGAAGCTCAGGAAAAGCGGAAGCCCGAGGGTCCGAAATCGGCTCGGTCCGCTTTGAGAATTTCTCCATGTACCGCCCGACGCTCGGCGCCGATTGAGCGGACGTTTCACTTTCACGCGGGCTGAGGTCCTTTTC
>JBDTSA010000105.1:0-6648 GCA_039931335.1 Acidobacteriota bacterium | reverse complement strand
GACAAGGGCGTCCGCGTCCCGTCATCAACCTCAAAAGTTCCGATTCGGGCTGCGATGTGCTCGACAAGTGGCTTGAGCGTATCGCGTGCGTTAGCTGAAATTGCCACGCATTGCGCGCTCTTGTCAAGACCGATCTGCCGCGACAGAGTTTCGATCTCGGCGGGTGCGACAAGGTCTGCTTTGTTCAGGACGATAATCTGAGGAATTGACTGATAATTGAGACCCGCGAGGATCTTGTCGACCGATTCGATCTGATGAAGTACTCGCGGGTTCGAGGCGTCAACGACATGGACGAGAAGATCACTGTCCGCGATCTCTTCGAGGGTCGCCCGAAACGCGGCGACGAGAGCTTCAGGTAAGTCGCGGATAAATCCGACCGTGTCGTTGATTATGACTTCCTGTTCGTATGGGAGCCGCAACCGCCGCGACGTGGGATCGAGCGTCGCGAACATCTTCTTCTCTGCATAAACTTCGGATTGAGTCAGGGTATTGAGCAGCGTCGACTTCCCCGCGTTCGTATATCCGACAAGCGAAATTACGGGGAGATTTTTCTGCGACCGATTCTTCCGGCGTTCCTGACGCTGGCGGCCGAGATTATCAACCTGGCGTTCGAGCTGCGCGATGCGATCGCGTACGCGTCGGCGATCGGTCTCCAGTTTTGTTTCTCCGGGCCCGCGTCCGCCGATGCCGCCGGCGAGTCGCGAGAACGCGGAGTTCTGGCCGATCACAAGCCGCGGCAAAAGATATTTCAACTGCGCGAGTTCGACCTGCAGTTTTCCTTCGCGTGATTGCGCCCGCTGCGCAAAAATATCGAGGATCAGTTGCGGCCGGTCGATCACCTTAAGATCGGTCGCCTCGGACAGAGAGCGGACCTGTGCGGGAGAGAGCGCGGTGTCGAAAACGATCATATCGGCGCCGACCCGCATCGAGCGGATCAAGAGTTCTTCCAACTTTCCCTTTCCGAGAACCGTCTTTGGATCGATCTGCGGACGTCGCTGAATGATCTTGTCGAGCACAATGACATCAGCCGACAGCGCCAATTCTTCGAGCTCGGTGATAGAATCTTCGGCTTCGTCTACGTAGCCCGTGGTGACGCCGACAAGGATCACTCGATCGCCTTTCGAATCGCGCGCACGTGCCGTCTGGCGGACGCGTGCCATTTCGCTTTCGAGTGAAGTAATGAGCGAACTGAAATCAGTATCAAGCTGCGACGGTATATTCGGTTCGAGAAACTCGTACGGAAGCGAATTGCCGTTTTCGTTGAGGGACGCAGCACTTGTCGGCAATAGGTGGGCCGAATAAACCATGCCCGGCAATCCCGTCGGCTTTTCGACTTGAATTATCGACATCAGGTCGAGGCGAAGCAAGGCGAGGTCGGTCAAGTCATCCTGCGTTAACTTTTCATTTTGGAGATGCGTATGAATGCAGCGCAATCCTCTAAAACGTTCCGTTGCAACACGCGAGCGCCCAAAATCCGGCATCTGGATCTGCTTCGCGTTTCCGACCATGACGTACTCGACCTGCCCTTTTCTGTTGATGAGCACGCCGATCTGTCGCCCGGTCTCCAACGAGATCTCGGACATCTGACGAGCAAGCTCCTGAGAGACGATCTGTGTCGGCGGGACGCGCCGCGTGGCAAGGCGTTCGATGCGGCGAAGCTGATTATGTTTGAGGCCCTGTGTAAACCCTGTAACGCTGCTGATAAAACTCTAAATCCTCCGTACGGAAGTATATCAAATCGTGAATAGTAAATAGTGAATAGTGAATAGACAAGTGAGTTCAACCAAATGCTTTTCTAAATCATGTCGAAACGTAAAAGGGCAGTGAGCGTTCGATTTAAGAAATACTATTCACGATTTACCATTCACGATTCACCAGCGCTGACAACTCATCGAATTTGATTTACAATCTTCCCCACAGTGCCAACCCGAACGCGTCGCCAGAGAGAAGTTCTCGACTTCATCATTCGATATATCGATGGACATGGTTATGAACCGTCATACCAGCTTATTGCACGTGAGCTCGGTGTTTCGTCAAAAGCCGGCATCGCGAAACACATAAAAGCGCTCGAAGAGCAAGGGCTGTTACAGCGGCGCCGCGAAAATGGAAGTTTCAAACTTGATATCGGACGGTCTGAAGTAATTGCTCCGTCATCGTTTGAGATCTCGTGGCTCGACGCTCCGTCGAATGAGCATGAGCCCGAACCATTCGAAGCGAACTCGTTCGCTCTACCGCTCTTTCTGCTCGGCGACCTATCTCCACAATCCGTTCGCGCCTATCGCATCACCGACAATTCAATGTCGGGGAAGAACATCTGCCAGGGTGACGTCGCGGTCATCGAAACCCGATCTTATCTCCGCGACGGCGATTGTGCCGTCGTCACCCTAAAACGCAAGGACACGATGTTACGACAGTACTATCGCGAAGGCTCGAGGATCGAGATGCGGCCGGCGAATGACAAGTACGAGGTGCTCCGCGTGGCCGGTGAACACATCAAGATCCACGGCGTGTTTCGATGTCTTCTCAGGCCTGCTCCATGAATTCGTCAATCAACGACCGATTTGCCTCGCAAAATTATTTTCGTCATACTTTTTCTAATTGTGACGAATTCACCAACACCAAACGCGAGTTACAGTCTTACACTTCGCGTAAAAATTCATAACAAACCCGGAAAGCTTGGCGAGATCACCACGGCGATAGGCCGCGCAGGCGGCGACATCGAGGGCATTGACATCGTCAGTGTCGGAAAGGATTTTCTTATCCGCGACATCACCGTAAACGCTGCCAGCGAGTCGCACGATCAAGAGATCGTCGCGTCGCTCGACAATGTCGATGGCATCGAAGTTGTCAACGTGTCCGATCGAACATTCCTCATGCATCTCGGCGGAAAGATCGAGGTCGTTTCAAAAATGCAGTTAAAGACGCGCTCTGATCTTTCTATGGCGTATACGCCAGGGGTCGCACGCGTCTGCGAGGCGATCCGTAAAGATCCGGAAAAGCGCTTCAATCTGACGATCAAAAAGAACACGGTCGCGGTCGTCTCCGATGGAACGGCAGTGCTTGGCCTTGGCGACATCGGCCCGGCCGCGGCAATGCCGGTGATGGAAGGCAAGTGCCAACTCTTTAAGGAATTCGGCGGCGTCGATGCTTTTCCGATCTGCCTGAATACAAAAGATCCGCACGAGATCGTCCAAACGATCAAGAATATCTCGGTCGCCTTCGGCGGGATAAATCTCGAAGACATTTCGGCTCCGCGATGCTTTGAGATCGAGGAAAGATTAAAAGAAGAACTCGACATCCCGGTCTTTCACGACGATCAGCATGGTACAGCCGTCGTTGTGCTCGCGGCCCTGATCAATGCGCTGAAGATCGTCGGCAAGCGGATGGAGGACATAAAGGTCGTCGTAAACGGTGTCGGCGCGGCCGGCGTCGCATGTTCGAAAATAGTCATGGCCGCGGGTGTGAAGCATATCGTTGGCTGCGATCATACGGGTGCGATTTACGAAGGACGCACCGAGCACATGAACTGGGTGAAGGACTGGTACGCGCGAAATACGAACCGGGGGAAAGAAAAGGGCAGCGTGCACGACGTGATAAAGGGCGCCGATGTATTTCTCGGTTTGAGTGGGCCTGGCGTCATCGACCAAACAGATCTGAAACAGATGGCTTCGGACCCGATCGTCTTCGCGATGGCAAATCCCATCCCGGAGATAATGCCGGAAGATGCAGCCGGTCTCGCCTCCGTTATGGCAACCGGCCGATCAGACTATCCGAACCAGATCAACAATGTCCTGTGCTTTCCGGGTATCTTCCGTGGTGCCTTAAACTGCCGCGCTTCGCGGATAAACGAAGCGATGAAGCTTGCCGCGGCAAACGCGATCGCTGAGATCATCGGCCCCGACGAACTCCATCCGGATTACATCATTCCCTCGGTTTTTGACCGTCGTGTTGGTGAAGCAGTTGCCGCAAAGGTTGAAGACGCGGCATACGCATCGGGCGTCGCTCGCCGTGAGCGAGCAACGAGCAATACAGTTTTTTAGTCGATACTCCAAAAATCTTTCCTTTTATTCCTCTCCGCGTTTAGAATCGGACGCTAAGAAAACCACTCGTACTCGTTCTCGCCGTCTGCACTATAATGTCGCTTCGACGGCGCCAAACCGGTCGCTCTGGCGATTTTACTCCAGAATGAGGAGGACCCCGCTGACGACCGCGACCCTCGATAGTACGGCGCCATTGCCCGAAGTTTTCGGCCTTGCAAATACAACTGTGCCGCGTCGGCTGTCCGAAAATCGGCGCGGCATATCTATTGCTCGGATCCTGGCATGGCGAATAACGTTCAGATCGGTACGTGCGGTTTTCGTATGAACAAGTACGAGTACGCCGAGATGTTAAAGTGCGTCGAGATCCAGCACACGTTCTATCAACCTCCGCAGCTAAAAACGCTCGAAAAGTGGCGAGCTGAAATGCCTCCCGATTTCGAGTTCACACTCAAAGCGTGGCAGTTGATCACACACGAATCGACCAGCCCAACTTACAAACGGTTGAAGAAAACATTGACTGAAGTGGAAGCGGATGATGCAGGCTTCTTCAAGCCGACCGATATTGTCGCCGAAGGCCTCGAAACGACCCTCGCCTGCGCCTCAGCTCTAAACGCGCGGACGATCCTCTTCCAGTGCCCGGCCAAGTTCCGGCAAACCGACGAGAACATCGCTAATCTCCGAAAGTTTTTCAAAAAGATAAAGCGGAGGAAATTGAATTTCGCGTGGGAGCCGCGCGGTCCATGGGACGACAAGGTAATCGTGAAGATCTGTAACGACTTTGATCTGTGGCATGTCGTCGATCCGTTCGTCCGCCGAACGGTTACCCCGGAGAAATGCTATTTCCGGCTGCACGGGATCGGCGGCTGGCGCTACAGGTACGAAGATGGAGAGATGGAAGAGTTGGTCTCGCTCCTGCCTGGAGAAGATCTTTCATATGTGTTCTTCAATAACAATGTGATGACCGAAGATGCGATGCGGTTCCGAAGAACAATTGATAACTGACACTTGATGATGGAGAGTTATGAGGCTGCGTCAATCAGCGATCAAGAATCAAATTATCAACTGTCAATTATCAATTACTCAACGAACTTGTATCCCATCCCGTGAACGGTTTGGATGAAGTACGGATGTTTCGGATTCGATTCCAGCTTCTGCCGCAGCCATGCGATGTGGACATCGACAGTTCGTGTCGATGGCATCGCGTCATAGCCCCATACCGCGTCGAGTAGTTGATCGCGGGAATGGACAATGCCGCGATTCTCGACAAGATGCTGCAGCAGCTTGAACTCCATCGCCGAAAGATCGATCGATTCACTGCCGCGCATTACTTCGGCCCGCTTGAAATCGATCGTTATCTCACCAAAACGGATTGAATCGTGCGAACGTCCATTTGTCGAGGCGGGAGATCGGCGTAGAAGAGCCTCGATGCGTGCAAGCAGCTCAAGCACTTCGAACGGTTTTGTCAGATAGTCGTCGGCACCGAGCTTTAAACCGAGAACCTTGTCGATCGTTTCGCCTTTCGCCGTTAGCATCAGGACCGGAGTTGCCATGCCCTTTTGTCGGAGATCGCGGCAGACGTCGTACCCGTTCTTTCCCGGCAGCATTACATCGAGAAGGATAATATCGTACTTTCCGTTAAGTGCTTTTCCGAGCCCGGTATTTCCATCCGCCGCAACATCGACGTCGAATCCTTCACTGCGTAAACGGTCGGTCAGTGTGAGGATGAGACCCTGTTCGTCTTCGACTAAAAGAACACGCATCTCACTTTGGCCCTTGCTGCTGCAGCGCGATTGTAAATTTGCTTCCGGCTCCGACCGTGCTCTCGACCGATACGTTACCTCCGTGTGCTTCGACGATCTTCTTCACGAGGTTCAGGCCCAAGCCGTTCCCGCTGATCTGCGCGTCGACGACTTGTTTCGAACGATAAAATGGTTCGAAGATCTGCCGCAACTCACCGGTACTAACGCCGATCCCTTTATCTTCGACGACGATCTTGATCCAACCGTCTCCGTTCGCAGCCGATATCTTGATCCACGATGCGCCCTTGCTGTATTTCACCGAGTTCGCGATCAAATTCTGAATCGCGCTTGAAAGGGCAGATTTGTCCGCTGAGATCTTTGGCAGATCCGTTTTCAGATCGGTGTCGACGGTGAATCCGCCGGATTCGATAAGCGGCCTGCATTCGTTGAGCGCGTCCTTAATTACGTCAGTGACGTCGACCGGCGCGAAACTATATTTCTGTTTGCCCGAGTTAGCGCCAGCAAATTCCAGGATCTGTTCGACCATTCCGGAAAGTTTTTTGCCTTCGCCTTTGATCAGCTCGCCGTACCGCGCGACCTGGCCGCCTTCTTTCGCCACACCATCGGCCAGGTTCTCACCCGCGGTGTAGATGACGGCGAGCGGCGTGCGAAATTCGTGGGACACGCTCGACACAAAATCGATCTGTCGCTGAGCGTAACGTCTCGAACGCACCGCCGATAACACGATCGCCATGATGCCGCCGACGAGCAGCAGATAAATTCCCAATCCGAGCGCGAAACTCTTGTTGCGTTCGTTGCGCACAAACGCGTCGATCGAGCCCGTAACATGCTGCACTCGGAGCGTCCAC
>JBDTSA010000104.1:0-6663 GCA_039931335.1 Acidobacteriota bacterium | reverse complement strand
CAGAACCTTGAGACCGAAAAGCGTCGACTACTTCTGGCCCGCGAGATCGCCTCTTCGCCACTGTCGATTCGAAAAGCCGCCGATGCGTTAGGAATGCATGAGACTTCGGAAATGGCCGCCGTCCAGATCTCGCAGGATAAGGCAAACGCGAAAACTAACGCGACCGCGCCCACAAGGGCGATGCCGATCGCGGCGAAATCGTCGGAGGCGAACGCGGTGGTGCGAACCGTCCTCACGGCGCCGGTCCAGCCCAAGGCGACCGGCGAAACGCGCAGCAGGATCGTCGAGCCCTCAAAGGACAAGAAGGAAAAGAACGAAGTCGCTGCCCTGCTAAAGCTCAGATAGAAAAAAGATGCGCCAACCCGCAAAGCGAAAGAAAAAGATAAATCTGAAACAGACGGCGTTCACGCGATTCATGCTGATCATTGCCGTCTTTGTTTTATGGATCGGCGGAATCAGCGCGCGTCTCGTTCATCTCCAGGTAAAAGAAAGTGATTGGCTGCGGGAAAGGGCGCGGGGGATTCGAACTGACGAGAAGAGCAAGAAGCTACCTCGCGGTATGATCTACGACCGCAACGGACGCGCTTTGGCGATCAGCGTAAACGTCAAAACGCTTTTTGCCGACGCGACGGAAATTCAGGACGTCAAAGCCGCCGCCAAAGCGATCGCCAAGGTTCTCAATCAGAACGAGGCGAAGCTCGCTCAGCAGCTCGATAGCGCAAAGTCGGACGAGCGAAAGTTCGTTCCGATCGCCAAGGGGCTCGACGCTGCAGCTTCAGAGCGTATCAATCGTCTACTCGAAGATCCTAAGCTCGTAAAAGGGGACACTCCTAAATTTAAAGGGCTTCACTGGCGTGAGGATCAGAGGCGAAGCTACCCGTACGAAACTCTGGCGGCGCATGTCATCGGCTTTAGTAACGCTGAAGGCAATGGGCAAGCCGGAATCGAACAGTCAATGAATGTTGAGCTCTACGGAGCCGTCATCAAAAAGGTTCAGGAGCGCGATCGTCTTGGCCGAGTATACGACGAAACGGTAACCGAGAAAGAGCCGCCGAAGAATATAGGTCTGACGATCAGCGTTCCAATACAGTTCGCGACGGATCAGGCACTTGAGCGACGCGTCAAAGAAAGCGGGTCGAAGTCCGGAATGGCTGTCGTCATCGACAACAAGACCGGCGAAATTCTCGCTCTGTCGAACTATCCGGCCTATGATCCGAACAATTTGAAAGAGATCCGTTCCGACAACCTGTCCAACGGCGCGATCCAGAGCATTTACTCGCCGGGTTCGGTCTTCAAGCTCGTAACGTACAGTTCGGCTCTCGAGAAGAAATTGATAACTCCCGATGGTGAGGTCGATAGCGGCAACGGAACGATCGAGATCGCGAAGCACAAGTTTACGGACTCGCACGCCATCGGTCGCGTTACCTACAAGAAAGCCCTCGCGCATTCGAGCAATGTTTGCGCGATCAAGACGGGCATGCGCGTCGGTAAGGAGACCTTCAACGACTTCGTACAGAAGTTCGGTTTCGGCAAGCCAACTGGCATCGAGCTGCCGGCGGAAACTGGCGGGATCGTTCGCGCGCTGGATCGCTGGAATGGAGACTCGCTTGCATCGATGTCGATCGGTTATGAAATTGGCGTGACGGCGTTGCAAATGGCAACCGCTTTTGCGACGATAGCGAATGACGGCGTCAGAATTCAGCCACATATCGTCAAAGAAATACGACAATCGGATGAAACTACGATTCCGCTTCCCGTACCTGAACGAACGCAAGTTGTCAGCACGGAAACAGCGCGGAATTTGCGTACGATGCTGCGCGAAGTCGTACTCGCCGGTACCGGCAAACGTGCGCAGCTTGACGGATATTCTTCTGCCGGAAAAACCGGAACGGCATGGAAGTTCGATCCGGCGATCAAGGGAATCAATCGTTCGAAATATGTTTCGTCGTTCATCGGATTCGCACCGGCGGACAATCCGGCGATCACGATCGCCGTTGTTATGGACGAACCTAAGCTGGGCGGACGAGACGGCGGAGGATCTGCCGCTCCGGCGTTTCGCGAGATCGCACAGACAATTTTGCCCGAGCTAAACATCCAACACGATCTCGACAGCGCGTCGACGTTCGCTGATGCTGAAGACATTCCGGAAACACCTGACGCGGGCAAAGTAGATGCGGCGGTCGCGGTTCCGCAGACCGGCGGGCCAAAGTCAAATGAAAGCGGCGCGGATCGCCCGAAAGCGGCGCTGCCGTCGACTGATGGAGCTAAAAAACCGGCAGAGAAGCCTGCACCGCCAACGGGAAATAAGGCGAAAGACGCGAACGCGAAACAGAAGGAGAAGCTCCCTGAGTTTCCGAATAAGCAGATAAAGAACAAGTCGCCGTCGGCGAGGATGGAATATCGGACTTGAAGCTTTCGACCGTAATTGAATATATGAACGCTGCGGCGCCGAAAATGAACCCCGCCCTGCCGGAACGTGAGATCACGAGCTTTGCAATCGACTCACGCGACGTTAAGGCGGGCGACGTCTTTTTTGCGCTCTCGCAACCTGATTACAAGAACAACGGATTCAACGGAGATTTTGATGACGCGACTCCTTTCGTTCCTTCCGCGTTCGAAAAAGGAGCCGTCGCGTGCGTCGTCCGCCGCGATCGATTCGAAGAACATCGCGCGACACTCGCAGAATTCGAAGACCGGTTGATCTTTGCCGACGACGCGATCAAGGCTCTCCAGGATCTCGCCCACGGGGTTTACCTACAGTGGAACAAACCCGTCGTTGCCATCACCGGCAGCGCAGGGAAAACGACGGCGAAAGAATTGACCGCCCACGTCCTGGGGTCGAGCGGGCGAAAAGTCCTCCGCAATATTAAGAACTACAACAATGGCCTCGGCCATCCGCTTACCGTCTTGAATCTCGCCGCCCACGACACGTTCGACGTTGCGGTCCTCGAGATGGGGATGTCGACTCCGATGAACGAGATTCAGCGCCTTTGCCGAATCACGCCGCCAGATGTCGCCGTCGAGTTGAATGTCCTGCCGGTTCACATCGAACACCTCGGCTCGATCGAGAACGTTGCGAAAGCAAAGGCCGAACTTGTCGAAGGAATGAAGGAAGGCGGTACCGCCGTTCTGAATGCCGACGACCAGCGCGTCCTTGCGATGCGAGAGCTTTCGAAAGGGACGGCGATGACCTACGCGATCGACTCCGTGGCCGACGTTACCGCGTCCGACATCCGATTCGAAAATTTCGGTAAAACTCATTTTGTATTGACGACTCCTTCGGGTCGGGCGGATCTGTCATTTCCACTTAACGGAAGACACAACATCCTCAACGCGCTCGCGGCTGCCGCAGTTGGACATGTGTTTGGAATGGATGCGACGGAGATCGCGTCGAGTCTGGCGAATGTCGACGCGCCGCCGCAACGCGGCGAGATACTGAGATTCGCTAAAGGCTTCACGGTTATCAACGATTCGTATAACTCGAATCCCGCGGCGCTCATTTCGATGGTGCAGACTCTCGTCGATGGAGCTGCTACGGCGAAGCGCAAGATCGTCGTAGCCGGTGAGATGCTCGAGCTCGGCGAAAACGCACACGCGATCCACCGGCAAACCGGTGAGACCATCGCTGCGATGGAGATCGACATGCTGATCGGAGTTCGCGGCCTCGCCGACGATCTAGTTCGCGGAGCTGAAACCCAGGGACTGTCGAATGTATTTTTTGCCGTGGACTCAGATTCGGCCGGTGCGATAATCGCCTCGGAGATCAGGGAAGGTGATGTCGTTCTCGTCAAGGGTTCGCGCGGTGTGCGAACGGAAAAAGTGATTGAGAGGTTGTTGAAGGAATTCGAACTGGAGGAAAAAGCGCTTTGAGTCCCGCCCTCAGGCGGCGTTCTAAGCTAATGAGAGCCGTCTAATAGCGGGACTCAAAACACCATGCTCTATTACTTCCTTTATCAATTGATATTTCGGGACTACGGCGCCGGGGCGAGCGACTCGTATCTCTTCAAGGGGCTCAACGTCTTTCAGTACGTGACGTTTCGCACGGCGTGGGCGACGATAACGGCATTGCTGATCACTCTGTTCTTTGGCAAGCCGGTGATTCGCAAATTGGCAGAGCTTAAGTTTGGCCAGGAGATCCGCGAAGAAGGACCCGCTTCTCATCAGGAAAAGCGCGGCACGCCGACGATGGGCGGCATTCTCATAATCGGATCGGTCTTTGTCTCGACCGTACTGTGGGCGAGGCTCGATAATTTGTTTCTGTGGCTCGCGCTCTGCGCCACGATGTTATTTGCGGCCGTCGGTTTTGCCGATGACTATACAAAGATAGTTAAGAAGCGAAGCCTCGGGCTTACCGGAAGGCAGAAGCTGCTGGGACAGCTCATCACTGCAGTTGCCGTATGGGCGGTGCTTTATTTTTTGACAAATTATTCCTGGAACTTGAGCATACCGTTTCTCAAAGCGACAGCTGATCCGAATCCGATAACGAGCGTTAGTTACGTCGGGCCATTCGTTTATCTTGGTTTTATCGCTTTCATTTTGCTCGGGTCTTCGAATGCGGTGAATTTGACCGACGGTCTCGATGGCCTTGCGACGAGTGTGACATTCGTCGCGATGGCGGCCTTGACGGCGCTGACGTACGTCGCCAGCGACAGGCGATGGGCAGAGTATCTCGACATTACATTCAACCCGGCTTCGGCTGAGTTGACGGTCTTCTGTGGTGCGATGGTCGGAGCGAGTCTCGGTTTTCTATGGTACAACTCGCCGCCGGCCGAAGTTTTCATGGGCGACGTCGGCTCGCTTGCGATCGGCGGAGCGCTCGGAACCGTCGCTATTCTGACAAAGCAGGAATTCCTGCTCCCGTTCATAGGTGGTGTGTTCATTCTGGAAGCGATCTCCGTGATGCTGCAGGTTTCGGTGTTTAAGCTAACGAAGCGCAGCGGCCAGCCGGGCCGGCGCATATTCAAGATGACACCGCTTCATCACCATTTCGAAATGACGGGATGGAAGGAGCCGAAGATCGTATTTCGTTTTTTGATCGTTGCGGTGCTGTTCGCACTGTTGAGTTTGTCGACGTTGAAATTGCGGTGATGATTCGTGTTCTTTCGTGTGTTTCGTGTGTTTCGTGGTTTTTCCCTCTGTGAAGAGAATGGTGAAGAGGAGCCACGAAACAGACCAAAGTGCACGAACAAAGAAAGCGGTAGATTGTGGAAGTCACTGAGCGAAAAACGTTAGTACTAGGCGCTGGAAAATCCGGCGTCGCATCCGCGAAGTTTCTCGCGGAGCGCGGTGCGGTCGTCGCGCTTCACGACAAGAAGCCGGTCGAAGAATGGAGCGATGCGGCGAGATCTTTGAAAGAATCGCACAATGTCGGATTGATGTCTGGCGATCTTCCGTCATGGCTTCTCGATCAGGTCGACCTCGTCATCATTTCGCCCGGTGTACCGACGAACACAATTCCGGCACGGTATGTCGATCGAAAAGACGGTGAAGTGATAGGTGAGGTCGAGCTTGCGTACCGGTTTATGAAGGGCCGTGTCGTCGGAATCACCGGCTCGAACGGCAAAACAACAACGACGACCCTGGTCGGCGAGCTTTTGAAGAATGCTGGGATTGAGACACAGGTCGGAGGGAATATAGGAACGCCTTTGCTCAGTCTGGCTGAAAACACAACGGACGAAACGTGGACGGTTGCCGAGCTTTCGAGCTTTCAGCTAGAGACGATCAAGACCTTTTGCGCGAATGTGGCGATCTGCCTGAACGTCACGCCCAATCATCTCGACCGCTACGATTCGTTGGCCGATTACGCTGCCGCAAAGCACCGGATCTTTCTCAATCAAACCGCTGATGACGTTGCGATCCTGAGCGCGGATGACGAGATCACGTCGACTTGGGGAAGAGGCTTGAAAGCGAATGTAGTCTTCTTCAGTATAAGACGGGAATTGGACGACGGATTGTTTCTGCGCGGCCGTGATCTCATCTGCCGTGCGAACGGCAAAGAGAAGATCCTGACGACGCGCGACCAGATATTCCTGCGCGGCCTGCACAATGTTGAAAACGTGCTCGCGAGTTTTGCCGCGGGTCTTGCGTGCGGAGCCGATCCCGAATCGATGAGCGAAACGGTTGCAAATTTCAAGGGTGTCGAACATCGTATCGAGTTTGTCGCCGAGATCGACGGCGTGAAATTTTACAACGATTCGAAGGCGACGTCTGTTGACGCGACGTCGAAGGCGCTCGAAGCGTTGAGTGAGAGCGAAGGAAAGACGATCTTGATCCTCGGTGGCCGCGGTAAGAACGCACCGTATGCTCCGCTGCGGGAACTGATCGATCGCTCGGTCCGTGCGATAGTTTTGATCGGTGAGGATGCTGACAATATCGAAGCTCAACTTCGCGGTCATGGAAATATGATTCGCGCCGCTTCGATGGACGAGGCGGTAAAGCAGGGATTTGAAAATGCCCGGTCCGGTGATTCGGTTCTACTCGCGCCGGCATGTGCAAGCTTTGACATGTTCCGTAGTTTTGAGGAAAGGGGCGAAGTTTTTAAGAGCGCGGTGCTTGAAATGCGGAACGCGGAATGCGGAATGCGGAATTCCGCGACCTGAGAATCGAATGAAATATACAGTGCAATAAGCGCGCTACGAGAACACGGATTCCGCATTCCGCGTT
>JBDTSA010000103.1:0-6682 GCA_039931335.1 Acidobacteriota bacterium | reverse complement strand
CGTGATGACGACGATGCTATCGCCGCGCATTCCATTCGAGATGATGGAAACGGACGAGTGACGGGGTTGGAGGAGAAGGGGAGAAGCGATCGCCGCTACATCCCCTTCTCCCTTTGTCCCTTTCTTTCCCTGCGACTCCGCGTCGCGATTATTTGCCCGCTTTTTTCGAGTCAGCTTTCTTTGCGAGCGATTTCTTGGGCGTCCGATCGCCGCCGGTTCGGACTCGGGCCGCAGCTTTTTCCGGCGGGTTAAGCATGGCGGACCAGCGATACGCTGGAGCATCGAATCCCTCTTCAAGTTTCTTCAGAATAAAGTCCGTCATGTTATCGACGATCCAGCGATGATTAAATTCGCCGACAGATGCGATCTCGGCATCAGGTGCGGGATTCATGAAGTCGATCGCATATGGAATTCCATCCTTGATCGCGAACTCGACCGTGTTCAAGTCGTATCCTAGCGCTTTACAGATCGTGATCACATCCGCCTCGACGCGCTTGTGCAGCTCGGGTGAGAGGTAATTCTCGACATTCACGTACTGCATGCCGCTCAGATAGGGCTTCGACGGATCGTACGGCATGATCAGGACCTTTTCCTTCCCGACGCAATAGCAGCGGACGAATTGGTCGTACTCAATACCTTCCTGCAGCGTCATGCAAAGCTTTCCTGACTGGTTGTACTCGGACCACAGCTCCTCGAGTGAATGGACCTTCGACACGTTCTTCCATCCGCCGCCGTCATGCGGCTTTAGGAAAGCAGGGAAGCCGACGTAATTTACGATGCCTTCCCAGTCGAGCGGAAATTCCAAATTGCGAAGCGACTCGCTGGTAATATCCTTGATGTAATCTTGCTGCGGCAGAAGAACCGTTTTCGGGATAGCGACACCGATCTTGGACGCCAGCGAGAAGTTGAAAAACTTATCGTCCGCCGACCACCAGAATGGGTTGTTGATGATGTATGTGCCTTCAAGCGCCATTCGTTTGAGCGTCGCACGATAGTACGGAACTTCGTGCGATATTCGGTCGATGATCACGTCGTATCGCTTCGGCTCGTCCATTCGGACTCCGCCGACGATGACCATCTCGGCCGTCACTTTGCCAGCGCCTTTTTCATTGATCGATTTGATCATGGACTCGGGAAACGTCTCTTCGCGTCCCACTAATATGCCAACTCGTTTCATATCCAGTTAATTAACAGTCGTATTTTAAGATTTTTCGCGCAGCATACGGGCCGCGCAATTGCCCCTATATGAAATCGTTGATTTTAGTCGATTGACGCACGGAGGGCAACTGTGAACTATGAGCTGGGAGATATGCGTTCACTCTTCATGGTTCGCGGTTCATAGTTCATAGTTAACCAGATGATCTATTTCGAAAATTGCTCGAAAGGCACCGAAGGCTTTAATACCCACGTCATCGCCTACACTCTTTGCATTTCGCTTTCGAACTTTCTGGATCGCGATTTCTATTTCGACTACGAAGTTCCCTCGTCATCGCCGCCCGCATTCGCATCGCTTCCGGAATGGTCCGAGAAATTTGGCGTTCTCATGCAAAGCCCCCGAAGCATTGTGTCGGATCTCGTCATTATTCCGAATCGCCGAGTCCGTGAGATCGACCGTGACTTGGGTAACAAGATCGAGCTTCAGCATACGCATAGCCATTTTGTGACTACTGAAGAGCTCCGCGCGAAGTACGGCGCGACGATGATCTTCGATCACTTCGGAATGGGACGAAAAGCCCTGACCCGAGAAGAGCTCAATGAATTCGATCTGATCGAATGGACGGACACACGGCTTTCGAATCCGAGTTATTTCTACTTATTGAACCGGCCTGAGAAGCAGAATCTGCTTCGCTCGGTCGGGCTCGAATACTTGCCGGAGATCGAGTCGCTCGCGGCGACCATGATCTCGGATCTCGGGGCCTACAATGCAGTCCATCTCCGGCTTGGAGATTTTCTAAAGCTCCGCCCCGAATACGGCGTGTCTGCGCGGAGTGGTAAATTTGCCGCATACATCGCCGCGGCGTTTCCAAAAGATATTCCGATCGTGCTCGCGACGGATGGCCTCGAGGAGAAAGCGCTGCTGGAGAGTCTGTTCGAGGGATTCAATTTTCAGTTTGTCGACGAATTGATCTTCGAGCAATTTCGTGAGGAGTTTCTGGAGCTGCCGTTCACGGACTTCAACGCCCTAACCGTATTGAATCAACTGATCTGCGCTGCATCACACAGTTTCGTCGGAACCTACTACAGCACATTCACGGGGGTTATTCACAAGCTTAGGCAGGAGAGATATCAGAACAAGGAGTTCATGTTTTTTCCCGATCCCCTCGTGGTCAAGCATCTTTCCGCGAACCTCACGCTCGTTCCCGACCGGCAAGGATTTTTCGATTGGAATCGGTTTTCCGCTTTCGCGCCCAGTCATTTTCATATGGCCTGGGCACGGGAATGGGATTACGATCTGACGGCTGTCGATCTCTGAGCGTGAGTTGCGGTTACGGCTTGTCCTAATAGTTGCGCCCCCAAGTGTGAAAATCACTTGAAGGCGTCGTGTCTTCGCGCGTAATGGCGAATTCCTATGAATTTGATCCGGGCAGAAGCTCGTAGTTGCCCATCTGGCGATTGTACGAATCGAGCGCCCCGACCTCGTCGGCTGTTGCGTCGAGCATCTGCTTTGTCATCGCGATAGAATCGGAAAGCTGTTCGAAATCGAGAAGTGAGAATTTCTCAGGTGTCGACATCGTGACGATCTCGTCATTGAGGTAGCTGAAAAAATTCTCGATGGACTGGAGCTGGCCTTCGACGAGCTTGACGCTTCGCTCTATCTCATCAAACGAAGCGATACGGCGTTTCAATATTTCGACGTTAGTCTGCTGGATCCGTCTCGTCTTCTCATCGGCTCCGGCATTCTCCGCCGCTCGGTAAGCTTGCGAAAGCTGATTATGAACGGCTTGGCGGTTGATCGATTTCAAATGCTGCTTGCGGCGGCGATATACATCGAGCAGGTCGACGAAGTCCTCCCAACGCTGATCGAGAGTTCTAAGATTCGAAGGCAGAGTTGCCGCACCGGTGAACTTCTTATAGTTGTCCTGGATCTTCTCCTTCAGCCACCGGAGATACTCTACGGCCTCGCGTTCGCGAGGTGTGAAAGTCTTTATTAGCTTCTCGCGAGCCGTTTTTCCGGCCAGAAAGAGACGTTCCCTTTCACGCTTCTGCACAAGCTGGCGATAGTAAGGAAGATTAGGCACGACCATAACGTAGACGAGCTCGGCGATGAGAGCCAGAAGCAGCGGCCAGATGCTTTGCGTGTACGCTGCGGCGACCGCAAAGCCCGCGAGACCCCAGAAGTTGAACGGTTCTTTGACCGCTTCCTTCATGTAGCTCGTTTGAAATCGTTGGAGGTCCCGCTCGTATTTCGCCAAATCTGCCATAAATTACTAGATGCCGATCTAGTTTGACGCGTTCGATGGTAAGTAGATGATCTTCCCTTAGTTCGAGCGGTTTGAGTCCGACGTGTCGTTGACGACGATCGGGTCGAGGACGTCGTCGCTCTTAGCCTGCCCACCGGCTCCGATCTGTTTGCTTGCGGCCGGTGTACCCGAGCCAAGCAATCCCATCTGCTGTTTGTATTCGAGCAGTTTGTCCTGAAGCTGGATGTCCATAGCCTCTCTCTCGATGTCCTGCATTTGCGAATCGACCGAGCTCGTACCCAATTGAAGCTTCGCTTCGGCTGCCGCGACGCGTCGATCGATCTTTTCGCGCATCTCGTTGAACGTCGAAGCATCGTCCCCGATGTTGAACGTCTCCATCGTCTGTGCGAGCTGCTCCTGAAGCTTGGCCTGCTTAGCGGCTGAGATCAGCTGCATCGCTTCCGCCGTGCGCTTCTTCATGTTCAAGACGTAATTGTCGCGCGCCTTCAGAGCCTGTTTTGACGAAAGCGATGCCTGTTCAAGCTGCGGTCCCGTGCGGCCAAGCTCTAGCTGAGCTTGCTGAAGTTGGCCGATGTAAGCGGTCGCGATATCATCGCGGCCCATTTTGACCGACGCTTTGATCTTCGAATCGAGATCGACAACCTCTTTTTCAAGATTCTCGACCTTTTTGATCATAAGCCGCTCGGTCGCCATAACCTGCGCGACCGAATTGTTCAGTTCCGGGACACGATCTCGCATGTCGCGGATCGTCTGTTGGAGGACGAGCTCCGGATTTTCGATCTTGTCCAAAGCGGCTCCGGTGCTCGCAAAAAAGACGCGCTTCAATCTTGCCCACAATCCCATTTTATCTACCTGCTCCCAAAAAAAGTTATGCTAATGAACGCTCGCCAAATCCTCTACGACGGTGCATTTATAGAAGTTGCAAATTCCGGAATCAGTATATCAGGAAAGTCAATCCGATGAGTAGCATCGCCGGCGGCGGTTCCGGGCCGCTCTTGCAACCGATTTCCGCCAGATCCGAATCATAGCTCCGGGCGGCCTCGCAAGTTATCTAAGATTCCAACGTTCAAATCATCAGGCGGCTCGCGGCGAGCACATTTTTGAAATTGGCCGCCCAATTGGTTTTGGAGTAGCATGGCCTTTCGGCACTCCAAATTGCTCGCTCGGAAATTCAATCGGTAAAGGGTCAATGATGAAAAGAATCGTTTCGGGGCTTTTGGTATTTGCTATCTACTGGTCGATGTTCTTACCGTTTGCGCAGCTGGCGGACGCGCAGTCTGTCGCGAACTCGCGAAATAACAGGATGAAAGACGTACCTGAGGGATTAACGTTCCACTTAAGTGAAGGAGCAATCGGCGCTGAGGCGCGGGCGAAGCAACAGCTCTTGCCGGCCGACCCGTTGTCGGCTGACGCGACCGGTAAGCTCCTGAAGCGACTGCCGTCGATCAAGCCCGAAGCGGACGATCAGGCCGAATTCGCAAAGCGGATCGGAACGCTGCCCGCTCCGAAAACCGGAAAGCAGGTAGCGGTAAAGTTTCCGTCCGATGACGGACGGGGCACGCCGAAAGTAAATCCCGGCACGTCTCTGGAGGTGATCCGATATTCACCCGAAGGCGAGATTTCACTCGCCCCCGACCTCAGCGTGACGTTCTCGCAGCCAATGGTGGCCGTGACTTCACAGGAGGAGGCCGCGAAGTATGCGCCGGTGGAATTGGCTCCTCAGGTAGAAGGCCGCTGGAGATGGCTCGGGACAAAGACGCTGATGTTCGATACGGACAAGCGATTCCCGATGTCGACGAAATTTACCGCACGCGTACCCGCCGGAACGAGATCGGCAAACGGACAGACGTTGGCAAAGGACGTAGTTTGGACATTCACGACGCCGCCGCCAAAGGTCGAGCAGATGATGCCTAACAGTCAGGTCACGCGGCGTGATGCGCTGATGTTCGTCTCATTCGATCAGGCGATCAACCCGGAAGCGGTGCTGAAAACGATCGGTGTTACGGGTGGCGGCCGAAAGATTGCGACGCGACTCGCGACACAAGAGGAGATCGATCAGGACGGGAATATTTCTTACTACTCAAAACAAGCTCAGCCCGGCCGCTGGCTTGTCTTCCGCGCCGTTAATGCTGATGGATCGACCGCGAACGCGCTGCCGCCTGCTGCCGCCATCACGGTCAGTGTCAATGCCGGCACGCCATCGGCTGAAGGTCCGCTCCGGACTCTAAAGGCTCAATCGTATTCGTTCACGACATACGGCCCGTTCAAGTTCTCGAAAGCTTATTGCGGTTGGGAGCAAAACAAGAACTGTTCGCCCTTCAACGACTGGCACCTCGAATTCAATAATCCGATCGACGCTTCAAAATTTACGACGGAGATGGTCACGGTTGAACCCGCCGTCGAGGGCCTTAAGATCTATCCGCAGGGAAATCACATTTACATCCAAGGTTATAAAAAGGGCCGGACGAATTACACGATCAAGGTCGATGGTTCGCTCACGGACAACTTCGGCCAGAAGCTCGGGCAAAGCGCGACGGCGATAATTCGCGTCGGTTCGGCGGACCAAAATCTTTACGCTCAAGGCGGACCGATGGTCGTTATCGATCCGTTCGGCAGCAGATCCTATTCGATCTACTCGACGAACTTCTCTTCGGCGAGGGTAAAGCTTTACGCCGTTGAGCCTAAAGACTGGTCGCAATATCAGCAATTCTACCGGCGGTTGAATTACGACGACGGCAAACGCCCCGCGATGCCGGGCAGGCTCGTTTCCGAGAAGGTCGTTGCGATTGCGAGCACGCCTGATGAGCTTGTAGAAACGCGGATCGATGTATCGCCCGCGCTCCACGAGGGATTCGGTAGTGTCGTCATCGACATCGAACCGATCGAAGCGAAGTCCGCGGCGGTGACGGTGAGTGGACGGCAGTGGCATGTCGTCAGTTGGCTGCAGTCGACGCAGATCGGGCTCGACGCATTTGTCGATAACACCGAACTTGTCGGATTTGCGAGCGAGCTCAGAACTGGGAAGCCGCTGTCAGGCGTCGAGCTTTCGATCTATCCGAATAACGCGGTTAGTAGTCAGCAGGCGACTAACGCCGACCAAGGCTGGATCGATTGGGCGTGGGATCTTGTCACCGGCGTCGGTGGCCCGAAGGCGGATGAGATCGAATCGATGGACTCCGATGGTAGTGAGATCGACACCGAGGCCGTTGCAGAAGCTCAGACGAATCGGACTGGTGCGACCGGGATCCTCCGTCTTTCAC
>JBDTSA010000102.1:0-6687 GCA_039931335.1 Acidobacteriota bacterium | reverse complement strand
CCGTTATCGCCGATAAACGCGACATGGCTCGCGGAAGTTTTTCGTTATTGTGGCGAACCGGCCGCCGCAGTCGGGCTTCACGAGGAAACGATCGCCGCGTTCCCAGATTTTTATCTGGCGCACTATCACGTCGCCGTTGCCTACCTGGATCTCGGGCGTCACGAAGAAGCCGAATCGCACTGCGAACAAGCCGTCAGTATGTCGAACGGAAACTCTCTCACCTTGTCGCTCCGGGGCGTGCTGCAAGCCGCGGCAGGGAATCTATCCGGCGTGCGCGAGACCTTGGACCGGCTCTTAACATTGAAGACCGAGAAATATATCAGCAGCGTAAACATTGCGTCGGTTTTCGCAGCGTCCGGAGATGAGAACGAAGCGCTTGTTTGGCTCGAGACCGCACTCACGGAACGCGATCCCAATCTCACGTGGATAAAGTTTGATAAGGAGTTCAGATCTCTACGATCGAATGCGGGTTTTGAAATGATCCTGCGCGAAGTGGGGCTCGCCGAAAAATTGCCGGGTGTTTTGCCGGTGGTTAACCGCGCTCCGCGATCACGCAAAGTACTGGCGGCCATGGCGTCGCTGATCGTGATCCTGGTTTCTGTTTTGGCATTCTACCTTTGGAAGCGCGATGAACCGCTCGCGAAAAGCACCAGCGAGCCTACCCGTCTGACGCGTGATACTATCGCGGAGAATAACGCCCGATGGACCCGAGACGGGCGTATCCGGTTTTTGCGCACCGGAGCCGATAGGCGAACCGAGCCCGTCCTGATGAATGCGGACGGCACAGATCAAGCCGAGATAAAGGAAGTCGGTGACCTGAGCAACGGTTACTGGTCACCCGATGAGTCGAAGATAGTTTTCTCGAAGCAGGGTGATCTGTCGAGGATATACCTCGCGAATCGCGACGGCTCGAACGAGACCGTCCTGCCATTCGTCGGCGGCAGTATTGATTGGTCGCCTGACAGTAAACGGGTCGTTTATCAGAGTCGACTAAATTCCGACGACTCCGATATTTTTGTATACGACCTGGAAACCGGGACGAGCGTAGACGTGACAAATAATCCCGCGTTCGATGCTGATCCTTCGTTTTCACCCGATGGTCGTCAGATCGTGTTCGCGAGCCTGCGCGATGGAAATGCTGAAATCTATTTGATGAACTCGGACGGCACGAACGTTCGTCGACTGACCGATCACCCTGCGTGGGAAAGTCATCCGGTATTCGCGCCCGACGGGACGCAGATCGCATTTAACGCCGATCGCGAAAACGAGAAAGGCAACACTTTTCTGATGAGTCTGGATGGGAGCGGAATTCGTCGACTGACGGATTGGAAATCGGGCGATTATGTCGTTCCCGGCGGCTGGTCGGCGGACGGGACACAGATCGTGTTTTCTTCTGACCGCGAAGGCACTGAGGACATTTATGTAACGAATGCCGAGGTCTTCCGCCCCGAGAAGCTTTCCAAGGAAGATCGAAATGTCGGTTTCCCGTCGTATTCGCCGGACGGCAAGCTGATCCTTTATCAAGTGGAGACGGAAGACAAGAGCGGTGAACTGCACACGCTGAACGTCGGGTCTGGACAACAGAGGGTCTTATTGAAAACTACGAGCGCGGATGTTTCGCCAGTCTTCTCACCAAACGGCGAACAGATCGTTTTTCAAGACCGCATCGAATCGAATATGGAGATCTGTTCGATCAAGGCGGACGGCACCGGACTCATTAATCTGACCAACAATTCGAGCCGGGATGCGGACCCTGCTTTTTCTCCGGACGGGACTAAGATCGTCTTCGCCACTAACCGCGACGGCAATTATGGGATTTATAATCTTTACATCATGAATGCCGACGGCAGCGACCAACGTCAGATTTATTCGAATCGAGCCGGCATGAGCGTCACGCCCGTATGGTCGGCCGACGGGAGAAAGATAGTGTTTGCAAATGACAGAGAGGGCGGCCGAATCGGTAACTTCGAGATCTACAGCATCGGAGTCGATGCTGGCAGTACCGAAACCCGTCTCACATTCCGGCAGCGTCAAGACGGGAACCCTTCGGTATCGCCTGATGGACGACGCATCGCATTCACCAGCAATGCCACCGGCAATGCCGAGATTTATGTGATGAATTTTGATGGAAGCGGGCAGGTGAGGATCACACGGAACTTGGCAGAGGACACCAGCCCACGCTGGTCGCCCGATGGCAGTCGGATAATTTTCACGAGTAATCGCGGCGGAAAATTTTCGATCTACGAAGTAGAACTTTGACGTCACGAATCAGCAGCATGCACAGCCTTAGGTAGACTTTTTATGGCAGAGAAACACTATCGAAATTGCAATCTGTGTGAGGCGATATGCGGAGTCGAGATCGAGCACGAGGATGGACGAATATTGTCGATCACCGGTGACAAGCTCGATTCGTTTTCGCGCGGCCACATCTGTCCAAAGGCGGTCGCGCTCAAGGATATATATGAGGACCGGGATCGGCTCCGACGACCGGTTCGCAAAGTTGATGGGAAATGGCAAGAAGTCGGCTGGGACGAGGCGTTAGACGAGGTTGCGAACCGGCTGCGCGACATTCAGGAGCGCGATGGTCGCGACAGCGTCGCTGTATACCAAGGCAATCCGTCGGTACATAATCTCGGCACGATGCTGAACAGCAGGGAACTGCTGAAGGCTCTCAAGACCCGAAACAATTTTTCCGCGACATCTGTCGATCAGCTTCCGCATCATTTTGCATCGTGGGCGATGTTCGGGCATCCGTTTTTGATACCGGTTCCGGATATCGATCGTACGAACTTCTTTTTGATACTGGGTGCGAACCCAATCGCTTCGAACGGAAGTTTGATGACGTCGCCCGACATCATCAATCGTCTCAACGCGATCAAGACGCGCGGCGGCAAGATCGTCTTGATCGATCCTCGGCGTACCGAGACGGCACGTGTTGCGGATGAGCATCACTTCATCCGGCCTGGTTCCGATGCGTTCTTGCTGCTTGCTTTAATCAACGTGCTCTTCGCGGAACGGTTGGTCGATCTCGGACGTCTTGAGGAATTCACCGACGGCATCGAGATCATGCGGGACGTGTCTGCACGTTTCTCGCCCGAGGATACCGAGCAAATTACGGGAATTCCGGCGAATGAGATCAAACGTCTTGCGCGAGAGTTCGCCGCGTCGGGTGCGTCGGTGTGTTACGGCCGCATCGGACTCTCGACGCAACGATTCGGCGGTCTCTGTCAGTGGCTGATCAACGTCATCAACATCCTCAGCGGAAATTTCGATCGCGCGGGCGGGGCGATGTTCACGACGCCGGCGTTCGATCTTTTGATGGCGGCGAAAGGCGGTGACATCCACGGCCGTTGGAAGAGTCGAGTTCGCGGTCTGCCGGAGTTTATGGGAGAGCTCCCGGTGGCAGCGATGGCTGAGGAGATGTTGAACGACGGTGAAGGGCAGATCAAGGCTCTCGTTACGAGCTGCGGCAACCCGGTGCTCTCGACACCGAACGGCGGCCAGTTGGACGCGGCGCTTGAGAAGCTCGAGTTCATGGTTTCGATCGACTTCTACATCAACGAGACGACCCGGCATGCCGACATCATCCTGCCGCCTGTGACGAATCTCGAGAGCTCGCACTACGACATCGTCTTCAACACCTTCGCGGTCCGGAATACGGCGAAATATTCGCCGCCGCTTTTTGAGAAGGACGACGACGCGAAATATGACTGGGAGATCTTTCAGGAGCTTGTCCATCGTCTGAACGGCGCGGCGGGCGAGTTCAAACCCGAACCGCCCGAAGTGAAACTGGCTATGGGGCTGATGTTCGGGAATCACGGTCTGTCACTGGATAAGCTAAAAGAGAATCCGCATGGTATCGATCTCGGTGAGCTGCAATCATGTTTGCCCGAGAGACTGCAAACCGCGAACAAGCGGATCAACCTCGCACCGGAGATGCTTGTCGCGGACGTTGATCGTCTGATAGCTTCGTGCGACGCAGAGGAAAATGGGGAATATCCGTTCAGCCTGATAGGGCGGCGACATCTTCGCGACTGCAATTCATGGATGCACAACTACGAAGTGTTAGTGAAGGGGAAGAATCGCTGCACAGTATTGGTGAACGAGGCCGACGCCGCTGAACTCGGGCTCACGAATGCGCAGGCGTTGAAAGTCTCTTCTCGCGCCGGCTCGATCGAACTCCCATGCGAGATCACCGATAACATCGCTCGCGGCGTCGTTTCGATACCGCACGGTTACGGACACGGCCGCGATGGATCTCACGTTTCAACCGCCTCCGCTCACGCGGGTGTTTCGATCAACGATCTGACTGATGAGCTGGTGCTCGATGAATTGACCGGTAATGCAGCATTCAGCGATGTGCGAGTCAGGATGGAAGTCTGATCGGGACGAAGGCCGCAAGTTTATCGACTGGAGCGCAGGCATCCTGCCTTCACGAGCGCGAAGCCCGAAAGCTTTAACGACCTCAGACGGTACCGTTTTACATCGCTTCGCGACGTTGCAGGCAGGATGCCTGTGCTCCAGTCAATCGGCGCCGTTGACGACCCTTCGTGAAAACTAACGCTGTGACTTTATCTTCCCGATTTCTTCAACCGCATGTGGATTCTCGAGCGCGGAAAGATCACCGGGATCTTCGCCTAAATATGCGGAGCGAAGTACACGACGCATGACCTTTGCATTGCGCGTCTTCGGAAGCGCCGAGACGAAATGGATCTTCGACGGAGCGAGTGGTTTGCCCATGTCTTTGGCGACGAGGGCTTTTAGCTCTGTTTCGAGTGACGAGTCGGAAGGTTTTTCCTCACTTGTCACTTGTCCCTCGTCACTTGTCACTGGCTTCAAAACACAGAACGCAACCATCGCCGTGCCCTTTGCTTCGTCGGGTACGCCGATTACGGCGGCTTCGGTGACTAGCGGATGCGCTACTAATATGCTTTCGACTTCTGCCGGGCCGACGCGTTTGCCGGCGACCTTCAGAGTGTCATCGCTGCGGCCGAGGATGAACCAGTGTCCATCCTTATCGCGCATCGCCCAGTCGCCGTGGACCCAGATGTTTTTAAAACGCCGCCAGTAAGTTTCGAGATAGCGTTCCTTCTCCTGCCAGAAGCCGCGTGCCATCCCGATCCACGGCTGCTTGATGACGAGTTCGCCGACCTGTCCGGGCTTCACCGATTCACCTTTCTCATCAACGATATCGACATCCATTCCCGGACACGGAGCAGGGAACGAGCACGGCTTGATCGGGAGCAGCGGGTTGCCCATGAGGATGCCGCCGGAGATCTCGGTACCGCCCGAGTAGTTGATGATCGGGAGCTTCGAGTTTCCTACTTTCTCGAACAGCCACCACCACGGCGCGGGATTCCATGGCTCGCCGGTGGATGCGAACATTCTCAGGCTGCTTAGGTCGTGGCGAAGGTAGGGCGCTCCGAAGTTCCCCTCCTTGTTTAGGCGGGGTGTCCGCCGTTTCGGCCGACGGGGTGGTAGTTCAGAAGAATCAGATTCTTCCCTTGCGTCTTTGCGTCCTTGCGGGAAATCGTTTTCACTATCGGACCCACCCGCTACCGCAGGTGGTACTGACTCCGGTGTCCGCGTCTCTTCGTGAGCAGCGAGCGCTCTTACTAGCGTCGGCGAAATTCCTAAGACTTCGACCTTATGCTTCGCGCAAAATTCCCACATGCGATCAGGCGTCGGGTAATCAGGTGCGCCGTCGTAGATGCAGATCGTCGCACCGTTGATGAGCGCACCGTAGATCAGCCACGGCCCCATCATCCAACCGATGTCGGTGTACCACGAGATCCGCGTGCCGCGTCCGACGTCGGCTCCGAACGCCATGTCCTGCGCCGCCTTGATCGGAAAGCTCGCGTGCGTGTGTGCGATGCCTTTCGGTTTGCCGGTGGTGCCGGATGTGTAGAGGATGATGAGCGGGTCTTCGGCGGAGGTGGGTTCCGGCGGCGGAGCAGCAACGCCGGTGTAGAGACTGTTAAATTCTTTGAACCGCGAATCACTCGTACGCTTCACGAGAAATCCGTCCTCGTCGCAACTCGCGACAAAGACATGCTCGATGGTCGGACAATTCGCGACGGCCTTCTCCGCGACGTCAAACGAATCGAAAAACCTTCCGCGTCGATCAAAGCCGGTTCGCGTGAAAAGGCCTTTCGCCTTCACCGCATTCATACGGCTCGCGATCGCGTCGACTCCGTAACCCGAAAACACGGGTATGGCAATGGCGCCGATCCGGTTAATCGCGAGCAGGGAAACGATGGTCTCGGCGATCATCGGAAGATGAATTCCGATCGCGTCCCCCTTCCCAAAACCGTTTGCGATGAGCCCGGATGCGCAGCCGGTCGCGTACATATAAAGGTCGGCATAGGAGTAAGTTTCGATCTTCCCATTCTCACCTTCCCAGATCACCGCCGGCTGATCCTTCATCTCATCCGTCTGCCAGCGATCGAGGCACATGGTGGTGATGTTAAGGCCGGCGTCTGACCCAGTCGCTACCGCTCCCGGTACTGGCTCCTGTCTGCGACGATCGCCGTCGGATTCCGCATTCCGCGTTCCGTATTCCGCATTCTCCGATGGCACCCTCCCTACAGGTCGGGTTTCTGCCTCCGCGTCTCCGCGTCTCGGCGGTGAGATGAACCATTTCGGAAACTCGATCCCCTCCGACGTGTCGAGCAGCTTCTCGTAAGG
>JBDTSA010000101.1:0-6712 GCA_039931335.1 Acidobacteriota bacterium | reverse complement strand
TTCGGTGGTGAAGATCGACTGTGCAGAGTTTCAGCACTCGCACGAGATCGCGAAGCTTATCGGATCGCCTCCGGGATACCTTGGCCATCGAGAAACTTCGCCGATGCTCACTCAGGAGAATCTGGACAAAGCTCACACGGATGACACCAAGCTTACGTTCGTTCTTTTCGACGAGATCGAGAAGGCCTCGGATTCCTTGTGGCAGCTATTGCTTGGCATACTCGACAAGGCGACGCTCACGCTTGGCGATAACCGTCGAGTCGATTTCTCGAAGACGGTCGTCATCATGACTTCGAATCTGGGTGCCCGTGAGATGTCGGACATGATCTCGGGCGGTATAGGTTTCGCTCCGACCAAGGCTGGTAAGCCGGCGGACGATAGCGAGATCGATACGAAGATCTATCGTACGGCGCTCGAGGCGGCAAAGAGAAAATTCTCGCCTGAGTTCATGAACCGTATTGACAAAGTAGTTGTGTTCCGCAGCCTGAAAGAGCACCACCTCCGAAAAATTCTCGATATCGAATTGAGATCGGTGCAGGATCGTATCACCGAATCGGCCGGTACGAAGTTCATCTTCGAATGTACCGTCGAAGCGAAAGAGTTCTTGCTGGGCGAAGGCATCGACCTTAAATACGGTGCTCGACACCTGAAGCGAGCGATAGAGCGGTTCCTGGTCTATCCGCTTTCAAACCTCGTTGCCACGCAGCAAGTCGAAACCGGGGATTTCGTCACGGTAGGCTACGATGAGGCAACCGCCGCTCTGACATTCAGAAAGCACGCGGGCAAGATGATTGTCACGGACGTGCCGGACGAAGCAACGGATGAATCTCCGCTTGTGAAGTCCGATGCCGTCGGGGCTCCGCTTCCGCAAACGCAAGCGGCGACCGGCATGAGCAAGTCGAAAGGCGAAAGCAACGAGGTATAGGCCGGAGATCGATTGATTGGACATAGAGAGAGGGGCCGGGCGGCCCCTCTCTTTTTCGTTATATCGCGAACCGCCTTCCATAAACAGATATGGAAAACAATATATGAATCAGTGGACCCATGGGTAATACATGTTCATTACCATATATGTTGGCTCGGCTGCGGGCTGGCGGGAAGACGTCACACTTTTAGCAGAGCTTGCTCGATATCGTCTTTCAAATCCTCAACGGATTCGATCCCAACGGACATCCTGATGAGCCCCTCGGAGATTCCGGCCGCAGCCCGCTCACTGGCCGAAATCGCGGCATACGTCATTAAGGCAGCCGGCTGAACAATCGTCTCGACCCCGCCCAGCGAAGTAGCAAAAGTACAGAGCACAACATTATTGACGAATGTCTTAGCCGCCTCCGCTGTACCCAGATCGAAGCTGACCATACCTCCGAATCCCGCCATTTGGGTCTTCGCCACCGCATGATTCGGGTGAGATTCGAGCCCGGGATAGTAAACGGCTTTGATTTTTGAATTAGTTGCTAACATATGCGCAAGTGCATATGCATTCTCGTTATGACGTTCCATTCGAAGGGCTAGAGTTTTGATTCCGCGTGAAACCAGCCAGGCGACCTGCGGCGCTATGTTCCCGCCAAACAACTTGCTCGGGCCGTGACGGGCTTGATCGACGGTCTCCCTTCTTCCCGCAATAATTCCCGCCGTAAGATCGCTGTGCCCGCCCAAATACTTCGTTGCACTATGAAGAGCTAGGTCGACTCCGGATTTCAGGGGACGCTGGTTGTATGGCGTCGCAAAAGTGTTATCGGCAACGGTGGCAATTCCGAGATCACGGCCGGCGGCAGCGACCGCTTCAAGATCCGTAATCTGGACAAGCGGATTCGAAGGGGTCTCGATCCAGAAGATCTTCGTATTTTCCTTCGCCGCGGCTCGGTAGTTCGAGGCGTCGGGCGCATCTACGAACGAAGTGCTGATCCCCAGATCTTGTAGATACCGGAAAAGGTTCGTCGCCGTCGAGTACATCGACTGCGGAGCGACGATGTGATCGCCCTGCTTTGCGAATGTGAGGACCGATGCAGAGATGGCGGCCATTCCCGAGGCGAATGCCAACGCCGCTTCGCCCGACTCGAGCTCGGCGACCGTACGTTCGAGCGCTTCCTGCGTAGGATTTCCGAGCCGGCCATAGTAGTAGCCGGGCTTCTCGTCGTTATGGATCGCAATGCCTTCGTCCGCATCCGAGAACGCGAAAACCGAGGCCGAGTAGATCGGCGTCGAAACTGATCCGAAATGCTGGGTCCGATCCTCGCCGGCGTGAACGGCGGCGGTGTTAAATGATCTATTTGTCATCTTCTTTGAGTTCGAATATCGCTGCATCCATGTTATGTCTATTTAAGAGAGGTCGCAACAAGCCGGATCAGGGTGCGGATGCGACGCCGAATACTCAGTAAATGTAAGATTTCTCCTACATATATGGTAAGCCGCATTTATAAACGGTAATATATTCGCACTAGCGCATATTTTGTGGCGACAAGGGGCCATATCTATGTTATCTTCTCCGGTATGAACGCTGAGAATCTACTTGAAGGCACGGCTTCGCTCTTTCTCGCACTTGGCGACAAGACTCGGTTACGGCTCCTGAACTTAATGCGAGACCGTGAGATTTGCGTCAGCTCATTTACCGGTACCTTAGGACATAGCCAGCCGCTTATCTCACGACACTTGGCATACTTAAGAAATAGTGGGCTCGTCGAGGCAAGGCGCGAGGGTAAGTGGATGCACTACCGGGTCGCACATAGTTTGGATGACAATACCACCCGGTTGCTATTGGAGCTCTTTAAGTGGATGGAGAATCAAGAGGGATTACGCCTCGACCGCCAGAACTATCAGGAAGCGTACCCAGCGGCGGTTTCGGTAGCAGCGGCCAATCCGCAGCCGCAGAAGGAGAGAACTGCAAGAGATCGCCAACGAGTACCAAAGGTAGAGCCCGTTTACGAGGGTTCCTACGAGCCAGCTCCTCACCATAACGAGCTCGAGGACTTTCTTCTCTAAACCTCGGCCCGATCACTTTCCGGGTACGGACAATTCCGGCAGCCGCTTCCGCAACAGTATCCGCGTTTGAGAAGAAAGCTTGAGGTCAACACCATGAGACCGTTCTCGAATGAGTAGTCGTCGCCTTCAACAAGTCTTTGTCCGCCGCTCGCATTGTCCGTTTCAATCAACCGTTTTTGGTAACAAGATAGAAATTCGCGGTTGCCTTCGGCCCCCGTGATCGGCGATTCGATCGTTCCAATAACTTCGAAGCCAAGTCCAGCTGCGAAGCTATTGATTTCCCGAACAACGCGCTCCTGACTTTGCGGATCTCGCACGATGCCGCCTTTGCCGACCTCTCCCTTGCCAACCTCGAACTGAGGCTTGATGAGAACAACTACTCGTGCCCCATCACGCAGAAGAGTGAACAACGCGGGAAAGATCTTTGTCACGGAAATAAAGGACACGTCCATGACGATGAGATCGAACAAACGTTTAAAATCGTCTGGCACCAGGTTACGAGCATTTACATTCTCTCGGACGTCAACTCGCGGATCGCTGCGAAGTTTCCAGGCAAGTTGATTCGTACCGACATCAAGAGCGACGACCGATGCTGCTCCATGCTGCAGTAGGCAGTCGGTGAATCCGCCGGTGGAAGAGCCAACATCCATACATGAATCTTCCGTCGGATCAATCTGGAAATGTTGCAGCGCAGCTTCAAGCTTTAGCCCTCCGCGACCGACGTATTGCGACGCCGCGGTTTGGCCTTTGATCCGGATCGGAGCGTTCGGCTCGATCAGTTCCGAGGCCTTGTCGATCCGCTTTTCGCCGATGAGAACTACTCCGGCCATGATCATCGCCTGAGCCTTCGCGCGAGACTCCGCAAATCCGCGATCGGCAAGAAGCTTATCGATACGTTCCTTTTTCATCGACCAAATAAAAGAAAATTAAAACTTCAACGTGCCCGAATCTAATTTTCGACCTCGTTTGAGAAAGCGATGCCCAGTGGTATTTTAGCTTACAACGACCACTCAAGTTATGGAGACTGCCGCAAAGATCTCGGGTTTCGCGAAGTTCGCCTGGTTCACCTTGGCATACAACATTCTGGTGATCCTCTGGGGGGTCTTCCTCCGCGCGTCAAAATCCGGCGATGGCTGCGGCCAGCACTGGCTGACATGTCAGGGCGAGATGATACCGTCCGCCCCAGAGCTAAAGACGATCATCGAATTCTCTCATCGAATGACAACCGGGCCGGCGTTTGTACTTGTCGTCATCGTCGTCATCTTGGCGTTTCGCCAGTTTGAGAAGGGAAGCCTGGTACGAAAAGCGGCACTCGCCTCGCTCGTCTTTATCGTCACCGAAGTTCTGATCGGCGGCGTATTGGTGCTGACGGGGAATACCGCCGAAACGCTGACTGCCGAACGTCCATTCCTCGCGATCGGACATCTGATTAACAGTTTTCTCTTGCTTGCATCATTGACGCTCACCACCTGGTACGCCGGCGATCGCGGAACGATAAGCTTCGCCGGCCCACGCAAACCGATCATCTTGATCGCCGTCGCCGCTGTCGGAATTCTTCTCGTTGGAACGAGCGGTTCCGTTGCCGCGCTAAGCAATATGCTTTTTCCAGCTTCGACGCTTGCGGAAGGAATCGCACGAGACTTCTCTGCGAGCTCGAACATCCTTCTAAAGTTACGGATAAGCCACCCGATCTTGTCGATCGCGACAAGCGTCTATCTCGTGTTTCTCGCCGGTTGGTTGAATTCGCTATCGGGCAGGAAACGTACGGTGAATCGGTCATCTAATATCCTAACCGTGATCGTGATAGCCCAGGTTGCGTTCGGAGCTCTTACCCTTCTGACGCTTGCACCGATACTAATGCAGGTTGGGCACCTGCTTTTGGCGGCCTTGCTTTGGATCTCGTTCATCTTGCTCTCGGCGAATTTCCTTTCTCGCCCCGAACAGTCTTAGCTTTCGTTTCTCCATTCCGCTCCGGTCGCGACGAGGCTATCAAGAGCTTGTTGCAATTCCAGCTGCTTGTTCTCGACTTCCAAAGCATCGATGTCATGCGGCACATAAATAGGCTCCGCGATGACGAACCGTGCTCGGGTGAAAGGTTTCGGAATGTGCATCCGATCCCAACTCTTGACGGTCCAGTAGCTCGAGCAATCGACGCTGAATGGCACGATCGGATTTCCAGTTTTCTTCGCGAGCAAGATCGCCCCGGTCTTCGCAACATATCTCGGTCCGCGGGGCCCATCGACCGTGAAAGCCATCGAGAGCCCGCGGCCCATGTAGCGGATCATCTCTACTAAAGCCTTGACGCCGCCTCGGCTCGATGACCCGCGAATCGTTCCAAAACCGAACCGTTTCAGGAATCGCGCAATGTACTCGCCATCGAGACTCTGTGATGTAATCACGACGATTCCCCGATCGCGGAGAAAGAACGTCCCACCAAAGATCCGGTCGTGCCACAGGCAATAGATCGGTTGTCGGCCATCGGCGATCACGTTACTCAGATTTTCTTCACCATCGATTTCCCAACGGATCGTCGAGCCGATGAGCTTGATCGCGGCGTACAATACCACGTCCGCGATCCTGATCAACATGCGATCGCGAAGCGAGTATTTCTGAAGAGCGTCAAACTTGTAGACTTTTTCGATTTCGTTGGGCACAGATAGGCAATAAGTAACAATTCAGGTTATTATTTGCAACAACGTCAAAAAGCTGATCGTAATGGACTTTTGGCGGCAGCACGCCAGTTTATGCAGAGACGAATTCTGATCATTGACGATCACGACGATCTTGCCACAGCTCTAGAAGAAGTGCTTTCAGCCATGGGCCACTCTGTTGCCCTGCTGGAAAGCAGAGCCCATGCGATTGAAGTCACTAACTTCGAACAATTTGACCTCGTCATCACCGATCTTGACGTCCAGTCGAGCAGATCGCCTACCTTAAACGGCGATGGTGACGAACATGTAAAAGCGTTCAAAGTTTCGGCGGCAAACTTTACGCGGAGCGAATTCGAGGAATCCGAACTAAAAGAGATCGTCGCCACCGTGCTCGATTACAAGACTCGGCACATCGATATGCGAGACAGTGTGCAAGAACTTCACGAGCACATCGAATTCGAAGTCCCGAGCGCGATCTCGCTGATGCACATCGTGCTTGAGTATCTGATGAAGCGTGTCGAAAAGCTCGGAGTAGTGAAGGCGGAACAGTCGAATCTATTCGTCGCATTGGACGAGGCTTTCGTGAACGCGGTGAAGCACGGTAACAAGTTCGACACCAAGAAACTGGTTCGTATCATCGCCGAAGTTTCGAAACAGGAAGCCCGGTTCACGATCGAGGACGAAGGTGAAGGTTTTGACGTCAACTCAATTCCCGACCCGCTCGATCCATCAAATCTCTTCAAAACATCCGGCCGCGGTGTTCTCTTTATTTACAACATAATGGATGAGGTGAAATACAACGAGCGCGGCAATCGCCTGACGATGATCAAGCGGTCCGATCCAACGCAGGCAGCCTGAATCCTTCGAGTCTTTCGAGTCTTTTGAGTCTTTCGAGTCTTTTGAGTCTTTCGAGTCTTTCGAGTCTTTCGAGTCTTTCGAGTCTTACGAGTCTCTCAAGTCCTTCAAGTCTGTCGAGTCTTTGGAATCTTAGCGCGAGAATCTCTGCGTGCTTTGCGAGCTCTGCGCGAATCACAAAGAGCCGACTCTTTTGTTCGCGAAATTGACCACGAAGAATTTCACGC
>JBDTSA010000100.1:0-6770 GCA_039931335.1 Acidobacteriota bacterium | reverse complement strand
CGAGTTTCTCAATTCGATCACGGTCGGCATTCCACCCGGTCGTGCCTTCGACAAGTGGAACGCCCGCGATCATCGCGGCCTCCACATTTCGCCGGACCGCCTCAGCATTGGTGAAATCGATCGCAACATCGGCGCCGCGAAGTTTTTCCGCGAACTCGCCCACCGGCAAACCTGCATCGTTCTCATCGAGAACGACCGCGATCTCGTATCCCTTTTCCTCGGCAAGGGTTTTGATGAGCTTTCCCATTTTCCCGTAGCCGATCAACGCCAGTTTCATAACCTTCACTAATTTGAAATCACAAAATTATACGAGCGTTCCCTTTAATAAAGCCAACTGCGGCAGCGGCACCGCCGAAAAAAAGGCTTGCAGTTCCCCGCAAGCCTCATTTGATTTCGCAAAATCCCCGCATCAGCGAAAGTTCTCGATCAGCACGACATCCTGTATCGGATAACCACGTGCGACGAAGAAGCGTGAATTATCAGGTGAATAGGCGTACCGGAATATGATTCCGCTCGAGAAGGTAGTTAGGCGATGCGGCTTTGTACCGTCGCGAGGCTGGACCCACAGATTTGAACATGATTTCTCCGTAACGATGTATATGAGCCCCGATCCATCCGGCGTCCACCCGATTCCAAAGTTCCATGTCGAAAACATCGGAAGCGGATATCGTTCGAGCTCGGCCCCATCGGCCGCGCTCACGACGACGATCTCCTTTTCGCCGCGGACGCAGGACAGCAGCGATCCGTCGGGGGAAAAATTCGGAACCGCACAATCCGCGATTGCGAGCTTGGTCGCCTCGCCGCCGCCTGAAGGCATCTTGAATAAGTTGGTCTGTGCGACGTTGTTCTGAAACACGACCGACTGGTAAACGATTGTCGAAGAGTCCGGGGATATCGTTGAATCGATCTCGTTTCCCTCTCCGAAGGTCAGCTGCTTCGGTTCACCACCGTCTGCCTCGATCCGAAATAGACGATTTTTTTGGTTTTGAGAAGATGAGAAAATAAGGAATTTGCCTTTCGGATCTGAGCGAAGCTCCTCGACAAACGGAAAGCCGCTCGCGAGTTGTTTAGGATTCGATCCGTCGGCTCCCGAAACCAGGATGTTTATCTCGTCGGCCGTCCGCGCGAGATACGCGATCCGTCCGTCAGGCAACGGCCCAAGCCCCGAGCGTCCGTCAGCCGCACCTTGAGTTATCTGGACGGCCGTGGCCGCATCGCCATTCGAGTTCATCGACCATATCTGTGACGACCGATTGCCCGGTACCGCGAGGATGGAACCTTTCTTCGTGACGCCGAGGCTGTCGGGTTCGTGCCGGTTCCCGTCGGTCGTTATACGCTGCGAAACACCTTCCGGATATGAGATGAAATAAACCTGATCTCTTCGCGTTGAGTAGCTTTCATCTTCTCGCGTCGCGATCGTTACAAAGCCTTTACCGTCAGGCAGCCACGCCGTCCGAAGCACAGTATCCCAATTTTCCGCTGATACCCTGAATACTTGGGCCGTCGAAACATTAGCTGCACAGAAACGATACTTACCCCGACTTTTTCCGTCGTAAAGATCGTATTCTGCAAATGCGATCAACTTTCCGTCGGGTGACCACGCCGGGGACGCGGACAGTGCCTTTGGTGCCTGTCGCTGAAGCAGGACGCGTTCGGCTTTTCCGTCCTTGTCGGCGATTACATACGACGTTTCGTTGTTCGCAGAATTTACACGTCGAAAAACCATTTCCTTTCCGTCCGGCGAAAACGAAAGAGAACCACCAATATTATCGAGGAGCTTCGTCGACGGGTCACCGAGGGTTGGAACTCGTAAAAGGCTGGTAGTGCCGTTGCCTTTGTCTGACGCAATGGAATATATGAATTTACCGTCCGGCGAAAACGTCGTTGAGTGATAGATCTTGTCCGACGAAGACGCGATCTCCATCCTTGAAGTTTGCCCCGTCTGCTGTATGTAAATACGAACGATCTCGCCATCAGACTCATGATAGACAAAGTAATTTCCGTCCGGTGAGATCGTTGCACCGCCGGGCATGCTGCCGTTGGTCAGACGAATGACGGATAGCTCGCGCCTCGATTCGGCGTTTGACGCGACAGGCATGAAGCTCGGGAAAAAGGTAATCGCCGCCGTACCCGTGAACACAGCGAGCACCGCCGCGGCGATCGCAAATCGTGGCCACAACGACTTCGGGTGAACTACGTCTTGAGCCGGCGTTGAATGGTCGGTCTTCGCGGACGGTGACGCCTCGACCGGCTGCCAGTCGACCACACGGAGGACATTCCCGTCCCTTTCAACACCACTGTATGCGTGAATGGGTTCGTTGTCCGCCGACACGACCCTTAGGACACGGGCAGGAGTTTCGTCGATCTGGAGCACCTCCGCATTGAAGCGGTAACCCCGGCGCCGCAATGTTTCGATATAGGGACGACCGCCCGGCATGTGACCGAGGATCTTGCGAAGCAAATAAAGATACTGTGTGAGATTTGACTCCTCGACGATCGAGTCATCCCAGACCCGTTCGATCAATTCGTCCTTTGAAAGGATAGAGCCGGCTCGCTCAACGAGCACCACTAGAGTTTTCGCCACCTTGGGTGGTATCGAAACCTCCTCGCCATTTCGATAAAGCATCAGTTTATCGGCGTCAAGCCGGAACTGATCAAACTCAAATACGCCTTTTTTACTGGCTTTCGCCATCGGAATTCTAAATTGATGAAAACTTGAGGATAAATCTAACGACATGTCTTCTCCCTCGCTTTACATTCTCTGCAAGGAGCAGACACGCCGTGATTTGGATAAACAGTAATCCGCTGTCGATTCAATTTATCGCAATTCCCTCTGAATTGAAAGATTCAATGAATTGCGTCGTGCGGTCTGCTCTCTTTATCCAGGCACATTCTCGCCGCCGTCACTTTGTCAGGTTTGTCATCTTTGGCCTATAGCGGTCTTAGAGGAATGGCCGGCTTCTCCGCTACGTTCGAACGGATTCTCATGGAGTTGAAGTTTATGAAAAAGGTTCTCGATTTCGCCCTCCTCATTGTTTTGGTGGCTCTCTTATCTTTTGCGACCATCGCACAAACAACCGCGTTTAGCTATCAGGGCCGGCTCTCGGAGTTGGGGATGGCCGTCACCGGAACTCGTTACTTCCGCTTCACGGTCTATGACGAGAACGGGATTGCGATCCCCGGTGCGACTGTCGACCAGACTCTTTCGGTCGCGACCGGAGTCTTCAACACCTCGCTCGATTTCGGTGCCGCTGTCTTTCCGGGCGCGAACCGCAGTTTGGAAATTGCCGTAAAGATCAATCCGGGTGATCCGTACACAGTCCTCAACCCGCGGCAGCCGATCCTCTCGTCGCCTTACTCGATCAAAAGTAAGTCGGCTGACAACGCCACAAACAGTACCCAGCTCAACGGGCTTGGAGCGAGCCGTTACGTTCAGCAAGACTCAGGAGGCAATGTTTCGATCGGCGGCAGTCTCAACGTTACCGGGACCGCCACTTACAACATCGTCAACGCACAGACTCAATACAACATCGGCGGGCAACGAATTCTCTTCGCAAACGGCCCAAACCAAAATACATTTCTCGGCTTTGAAACCGGACTTTTCGATGTTTTTTGCTGCAACTCATTCTTCGGTTACAAGTCCGGAAAAGTAAATATCGGCGCCGACAATTCGTTCTTCGGAAACAACAGCGGCCCTGCAAATAGTTCCGGCTCTCGAAACTCTTTCTTTGGCAGCGCATCTGGGTTTATGAACGAGACAGGTAACGACAATTCATTCTTTGGAGTAAACGCGGGTCGTAACAATACTGCGAACAACAACTCATTCTTCGGTAGCGACGCGGGCCGTTCGAATACGACCGGCGGGGGCAACCTATTTTTTGGAGCGAATGCCGGTGAGAACAATACGGATGGAGGCTCAAACGTATTCGTTGGCTCTGATGCCGGCGTCAGCAATTCATCGGGTGGTCTCAACACGTTCGTCGGCAGAAACTCCGGATTCAACAATACAGGCAGCCACAACTCTTTCTTTGGCACTCAATCGGGGTATAGCAATACGACCGGTTTATTCAATACGTTTGCCGGGCGCGGCACCGGTTACTCGAATACCACGGGAAGTAATAACGCGTTCTACGGCGTCGGTGCTGGAGACGAAAACACGACCGGCAGCGAGAACACTTTTCTCGGAAACCGTGCGGGCGGAATCAACACTACTGCAAGTCAGATTACAGCGGTGGGTTTCGAGGCCGGCTTCAACAACACAGCCGCCGGCAATAGCTTTGTCGGTTACCAAGCGGGAAAGGCGAACACTACAGGCGTGCTGAATGCGTTTTTCGGAAATAGCGCCGGGGCATCAAACGTTGACGGAATCTCGAATTCATTCTTCGGTGCATTTGCAGGTACTCAGAGTACCGGAGGTGCAAACACCTTCTTCGGTAACGCCGCAGGCGGCCAGACCACAACGGGGTCGGGCAATGCGTTTTTTGGATGGAACTCGGGAATCACGAACACGGTCGGATCGCAAATCACCCTGCTCGGCAACAACACCGGCGTGGGTTCGAATAATCTGTCCAACGCAACTGCCGTCGGAGCGAACGCGGTCGTTTCCCAGAGCAACTCGCTCGTTCTGGGCAATAACGCGAATGTCGGTATAGGCACCTCCGCTCCCAGCTCAAAGCTGACGGTTGCGGGCCAGATCGAGACAACAATGGGGGGGATCAAATTCCCTGACGCAACCGTGCAAACGACGGCTGCAACTGGCGATATCACTGCCGTCAACGCAGGCACTGGCTTGAATGGCGGCGGCACTTCCGGCAACGTTACGCTCGGTCTAACAAATACATCAGTCGCTCCCGGCAGCTATACAAACGCAAACATTACAGTCGATGCGCAAGGCCGTGTCACCAGCGCGGCGAACGGAACTGGTGGCGGAACCGTCAATGCCATCCTAAATCAGACAACTCCGCAAACCGGTGCGAATTTTAATATTGACGGCAATGGGACAGTGGGCGGTACTTTGACGGCGAATACCGCTAACGTCGCCGGCAACGCTTCGGTGATGGGCAACTTCGGTATCGGTACCGCGGCACCCGCGGCGAAACTTCACGTCGAGGGCGGGAACGTTCTCGTCAATACCGCGGGCACCGGCGTGATACTGAAATCGCCGGACGGCAACGTGTGCCGCATGCTGACAGTAAGCGACGCAGGCTTGATAACACTGACGACCGTGACTTGCCCGTAGAGAAGGAGACGAGCAATGAAGTTTCTGAAATCTACTCACGTCCGACTAAGTTTGAGCGTCGTCGTCCTCGCGATCTCGGCGTATGCGTCGATGGCCGCTCCCGGCGACTTGGATACGACGTTCGACCCCGGCCCCATCCTTTGGCAAGGATCGGATTTCCCAGCCTTTAAATACGCGGTCGTGCTTCAGCCCGATGGCAAGGTCGTGGTCGGCGGGCACTTCGACACGGTCGGCGGCGTTTCACGTATTTTCATTGCTCGCCTAAATACGAACGGATCGCTCGATGCGACGTTTGCTTCACCGTTTCAAGTCATCACCATCAATGGATCCACGGAGGGCGAAGTCTACGACATATTGCTGCAGCCGGACGGAAGATTTATCGTCGGCGGCTATTTCAATGTAGGAGGCGTTTACAAGACCGTCGTGCGCCTGAACGCCGACGGTACCCTTGATCCGTCGTTCAGCGTGACTACAAATAACGGGAGTACGAGTTTCAATCACATCTACCGGATGCTTCTCCAGCCGGACGGGAAGATCATTATCGGAAGCAACGCACTCGAATCGGTCAACGGAGTTACTACGAACCGGCTTGCCCGGCTCACCTCAACCGGGGCGCTCGACGCTGCACTCGGCGTAGCCGGAAACGTTAACTACGCGGTATTCGCTCTTGCCCTGCAGCCCGATGGAAAAATCGTCGTTGGTGGAAGCGGAGGTACAGTCGGGCGGCTTAATCCTGACGGAATCGAAGATCCGGGATGGACCTATCCGGACATCGGATTCACTTCGGTCGACTCGCTCGCGGTCGAATCCGATGGCCAGATCCTCGTCGGGGCCCGCGGCCGATTGACGGTAAACGGCAACCTGACCGACGGTCTGATCCGCCTAAACTCGAACGGCTCATTCGATCTCAGTTTTAACCCTCCTGATATCAGGACCGCATGGACCCTTTACGTTCAGGCCGATGGGAAGATAGTTGTCGGCGGAAGTTTTACGGTTAACTTCGGGCTCTTCCTTTCCACCTTCGGTCGCCTCAATCCGGACGGATCCTTGGACTTTATTCCGGCAGGTGGTGGTCCGGATAACGACCTGCTGGACATCGTCAGGCAACCCGATGGAAAGTTTATCGTCGTCGGTACGTTCGAGACGGTACTTCAGCCCGGCGGCCAGCCACCGATCCCTCGTACTGGCATCGCGCGTCTGTTGGATGCCGCCGCACCATCGCCTCCGTTGACCGGAAAGATAGTATTCAACTCGCGACCGGAACCCACGATTCTGGAGATCTATTCGATGAACCCGGACGGGACCAACCTACTCCGGCTCACGACGAACGACTATGCAGATTACGATCCATCCTTGTCGAGCGACGGAACGAAGATCGCGTTCGTCTCGGATCGCGACAAGGACGACGAGATCTACATCATGAATTCCGACGGCAGCGGGCAGACGCGTTTGACGAACTCGAACCTGCCGGACCTGTATCCTGCGATAAGTGCTGACGGAACTAAGATCGTCTTTGCGTCACGTCGCGACG
>JBDTSA010000099.1:0-6811 GCA_039931335.1 Acidobacteriota bacterium | reverse complement strand
AGACATGCGCTGCGAATTGAGAATGCCGACTGCGTCGGCTGATGATGATGACGGAGGTCGGGGTCGAGAGTATAGGCGAAGGACGGAAACGCACTTGGATCGTTGAGATACTCCCCGAGCGCTCCGACCGGTGATCTAGCCGTCGGAGAGCGCGAAGCGTCGGAGATCAAAATGTGACTTTAGCCGCGAGCAGACGACATCGCACAGTTCGAAAATGGTCTCGTCCGTAACCCGATAGCGGACGGTGAGACCCTCTTTGCGACGCGAGACAACACCTGCTTCGTAAAGTATCCCGAGGTGCTTCGAGATGTTTGCCTGATTGGCACCGGTCGCCGCGACGAGCTCGCTGACATTCATCTCGCGTTCGCCGAGCGTGTGGAGAATCTTTAGTCGCATTGGCTCGGACATCAATTTAAATCGACTCGCGATCATCTCGAGACTGGCATCATTCAAATCTTTCTTCTTCGCCATATATCTACCATCCTACTTAAAAGAGCGTATTACTCGACAGGCATATACTACTATAGCAAGCTTCATTCTGCCAAACCGAATTTTACTATGTCTCTTTAGCTCGGTCTGTAATAATCGACTGATAAATCTCCTGTTGACATCGCTGAGAACCTAGACTATCGTAAGCATACTATATCCCGATATAGTAATATAGAGTCACAGCTAAGGAGTATATAGAAATGACGATCGACAACATGCTTCATTTGATAGCCGGGAGTTTCATATTTGTAAGTGTCATACTCGGTGTTTACGTCAGTCCTTATTTCCTCTTGTTCACGGGATTCGTCGGACTAAACCTTATGCAGTCAGCCTTCACCGGATGGTGCCCAATGATCGCGATTCTTCGGATGGCCGGTTTTAAGGAAGACTCATCGGCGGGACACGGCGCGGTGCCGAGAACTTAGGACGCGATCCCTGGATCGGTATGACAAAACGTGAAAATACGGCGAGGATAGGCGCCGCGTTGGTAAGCCTCTTGGTCGCAACGGTGCTTTCGCTCATTTTGCCGGTGCGGTCGCAGATCGGTCTCTCGCCACGACTTGATCTCAGCAACGCCGTCGATAAGGCGATCGAAGGTAACCCGATAACAAAGAGCGCAGATTCGCGAGTCAGGATCGCCGAGGCAAAGATACGCGAGTCGGCGGCGGGAAAGCGGCCTTCTTTTAACTTCAGCCAGTCGGTGGTCCGAAGTAACAATCCGGTTTTCGTTTTTGGTTCGCTTCTCGAGCAGGGCCGTTTCGGGCCATCCAATTTTGCGATCGATTCACTCAATAATCCCGAGGGACTGTTCAATTTCCGTACGCAGGTCAATGGACAGATGTCGCTGTTCGACCAGCGGCAGACTAGTTCGCGCATTTCACTTGCCGAGATCAGTAAGCGGCAGTCGGTGCTGATGGCCGAGGCAGCGCGCCAGCAATTAAGATTTGACGTTATCAAAACGTACTTCGGCGTCATACTCGAACGCAACCTCGTCACGGTCGCGGTGGACGCCGTGAAGACCGCCGAAGCAAACCGAAAGAAAACTCAGGACATGGTTGACGTCGGCATGACTAACGATGCGGATCGTCTCGCGGCCGAGGTAGAGCTCGCCAATGCCGGCCAGCGAAAGGTGGAGGCCGACGGCCAACTCATAACCACCCTGGCCTCGTTGAACCTGACAATCGGCGAAAAGCCCGATCTCGATCACGAGCTAACGGGCGATCTGCGTGAGCGGCTTTTCCCGGTTGAGGATCAGGCAGAGCTGATCCGGCTTGCGCTCGAAAACCGTCCGGATTATCAGCGGGCGTCGCTCGAGATCGAGAGCAGTCGCGTGCAAAAAAAATCGGTCCGCGATCAGCGTCTGCCGCGAGTAGAAGCGTTTGGAAATTTCGGTTATTCGTCGCCTTATGTCGCGAACGGAAGCACGGATTACACAATCGGAATGAACCTGAGTTACACCCTCTTCGACCCGGGACGAAAAGCAAGGATCGAACAGGCCGTCGAGGGCGAAGTGCTCGCCGGACTTGAGCGGGACAATCTCGCCAACCAGATCCGGCTGGATGTGATCCGTTCGCTGCAGGCTTTCAAAACCTCGGAAGCCAAGATCCGCGTTTCCATAAAGAGCATCGCGCAGGCGGATGAGGCCTTGAGGATCATCGATGACAGGTACAAGAGCGGCCTGACCACATTCAATGAAGTGCTCCGTGCAAATTCGGCGCTGGTCCGCGCGAAACAGGACCTTATGACTACGCGGTACGAATACTACGTCAACTTTGCCCGGCTGCTGCTGGTCACGGGGCGGCTCGACGACGTTCGCTGGTTCGACTGATCGGAGAAGGTATGAAAACGAAAAGAATTTTGATCGCCGCGATTGCCGTCGCTCAGCTTTCCGCCGGCTGCGGAGGCTCCTCCGAGACAGTCGAAAACAAGGAAGCGACGGGAGAGATCAGAAATGTTGCGATCACAAAGATAACGAAATCTTCGATCGAGGACTTTTACGAAGCGACCGGCACGGTCAAAGCCAGGACAACGACACAGATCTCGGCCAACATGATGGGCCGGATCATATCGTTACCTGCCGCCGAGGGTGACACGGTGACGCGCGGCCAGCTGCTTGTCGAGATCGACGCTGCGGAGAGTCGAACGAGGCTCGAGAAGGCACGTGCTGCACTGGAAGAGGCGCAGGCAGGTGTGGCCGAGATCGACCGTTCGGTCGAGGCCGCTAACGCCTCCGTGAAGACAGCCGAGGCCAGCAAGCAACTTGCCGATATAACGTTCGGTCGCTACAAGGAGCTTTACGATCGACGCTCCGCGACCGCGCAGGAGTTTGACGAGGCCCGTTCTAAAGCGCAGATCTCCGCCGCCGAGCTTGAGCGTGCGAAAGCCGGCGTGCAGGTCGTAATTTCAAAACGCAAACAACTGAACGCCCGTATCGCGCAGGCACGGGCCGACATTGCGAATTCACAGGTTTACGAAGGTTACTCGCGGATCACGTCGCCCGTTTCCGGAGTCATCGTAAAGAAGTTTGCCGAAGCGGGTTCGACGGCTGCACCCGGCGTACCGCTCTTGTCGATCGAGGACAATTCCCAGTACCGGCTTGAGGCCGCGGTCGAAGAATCAAGAAGTAAGTCGGTCCGCATCGGAGGCCGGGTTAATGTACGCATCGATGCGATCGGCACGGATGAGTTCATCGGCTTGGTGGCCAAGGTGATGCCATCGGCTGACGCCGCCAGTCGCAGCTACACGGTCAAGATCGACTTACCGGCGGACGCGCGTCTGCGGACCGGACTCTACGGGCTCGCGCGTTTCCCGATCGCGCAAAAAGCAGCGATCGCGGTGCCGCAAACGGCGATCGTCACTCGCGGCCAGTTGACCGGAGTATTTGTTCTCGCACCGGACGGTACGGCGCAGTTTCGCATTGTCACGACGGGTACCGAATCCGAGGGGATGGTAGAGATCATGTCCGGCCTGTCAGAGGGCGACGAGATCGTCACGTCTGACGCGGCTTCACTGACGGACGGCGTGAGGGTCAGGTAATTTCATGAAGGAGATCGGAGTCGCTGGAAAACTTGCCGGTGCATTTATCCAATCCAAGCTGACTCCGCTTATCGTAGCAGCCTCGATCCTGCTCGGCATCGGTGCAGTCGTAATGCTGCCTCGCGAAGAGGAGCCGCAGATCATCGTCCCGATGGTGGACGTGATGGTTCAGATGCCTGGGGCCACGGCTAAGGAGGTTGAGGAACGCGTTACCCGCCCGATGGAAAAACTCCTCTGGGAGATACCTGGTGTCGAGTACATTTACTCGACGTCGTCGCCTGGCATGTCGATGGCAATCGTCCGCTTCAAGGTCGGGCAGAACGAAGAGGACGCGATAGTTCGTCTGAATCAGAAGCTCTTCGCCAACATGGACCTCATCCCGCAGGGTGCGTCGCTGCCGCTCATCAAACCGCGCTCGATCGATGACGTCCCGATCCTGGGATTCACGCTTTCGAGTGCGAAATACGATCATTTTACGCTTCGACGGATCGCCGCCCAGGTCACCGATCAGATCAAAGAGATCAATGACGTCTCAGAGGTGAAGATCATCGGTGGTCAGCGCCGACAGATCCGGGTATTGCTTGACGACGCAAAAATGTCGTCACGAAATATCGCGCCGGCGATGATCGTGCCGATGCTGGAGCGATCCAACTCACAAACGATCTCCGGCAACCTCTCTGCACAGAACCGCGAGGCGATAGTTGAGACCGGCAATTTTTTAACGTCGGCCGAAGACGTCGGGAACGTGGTCGTCGGTGTGTTCGGCGACCGGCCGGTTTATCTTCGTGATGTCGCGACAATAGCGGACGCTCCTGAGGAGCCTGCCGATTATGTGATGTTCGGGCAGACGGGACGCGGACATGACGAGGCCGGCCAGTCGGTACCCGCGTCGGGCATCGAGCCGGCCGTCACGATCGCCGTCTCAAAACGCAAGGGCACGAACGCGATCGATATCTCGCATAATGTCCTCGCGAAGATCGACGTACTCAAGCGCGACTTGATCCCGCGCGACGTGCGTGTAACCACGACCCGAAACTACGGCGAAACCGCCGCCGAGAAATCGAACGAGCTTCTGCTGCACATGCTGATCGCGATCGCTTCGGTCTCGGCACTGATCCTGTTCGCGCTCGGTTTTCGTGAGTCAGGAATAGTTGCGATCGCGATACCGGTCACGCTCGCGCTTACACTCGCGGTCTTTTATTTTTACGGCTACACACTTAACCGCATCACGCTGTTCGCATTAATATTCTCGATTGGCATCCTCGTCGATGACGCGATCGTCGTTGTCGAAAACATGACGCGCCATTATGGCCTGCCCGAGAACGAAGGCCGCCCGCTCGTCGAGATCGCGATCGAAGCGGTCGATGAGGTCGGCAACCCGACGATCCTTGCGACGTTCGCCGTCATCGCCGCGATATTGCCGATGGCATTCGTCAGCGGTCTGATGGGACCCTACATGCGGCCGATCCCGGTTGGTGCGTCGGCGGCGATGATCTTCTCGATGCTGGTCGCGTTTGTCGTCACGCCGTGGGCCAGCCTGAAGCTGCTCAAACGCAACGCCAAACACGATCACGGAAAAGAGGGATTTACGACCCGACTCTATCGCCGCGTGATGTCGTCGATAATTGCAAAGCCCGCTTGGCGATACTCCTTTCTAACCGGCGTCATTCTTCTCCTGCTCGGGTCGATGTCACTGGTCGTGCTAAAGGCCGTCAAGGTCAAGATGCTGCCTTTCGACAACAAGAGCGAGTTCCAGGTGATCGTCGATATGCCGGAAGGATCGACGCTCGAGCAGACGGCCGCCGTCACGCGCGAGCTCGCCGGCTATGTCGCGACGGTTCCCGAGGTGGTCGATTATCAGATGTATATTGGTACGGCCGCTCCGTACAACTTTAATGGACTCGTTCGTCACTACTTCCTGCGCCGCGGGTCGAACGTCGCTGACATACAGGTCAATCTTGTCTCCAAGGACGACCGCTCCGCTCAAAGCCACGACATCGCAAAGCGCGTTCGCCCGTCGCTGCAGAAGATCGCGTTTAAATACGGCGCGAATGTGAAGATCGCCGAGGTGCCTCCCGGTCCGCCCGTGCTACAAACACTGGTTGCTGAGGTCTACGGGCCTAATTATGAACGCCAGGTCGAGATCGCCCGGGGCATTCGCGGAATTTTCGAAGATACCGACGGCGTCGTTGACGCTGACTGGTACGTCGAGGACGACCAGACAAAATACGACATTCTGATCGACAAAGAAAAGGCGGCGATCAACGGCATCACGGCAGAGCAGATCACGCAAACATTGAACATTGCCGTCGGAGGAAAGAATGTCGGGCTGGTTCATTTGCCGAGCGAGAAGGAAGACACGTATATCAATCTGCGTCTTCCACGAGCGAACCGCTCAAGTATCTCGGACATCCAGCAGATCAAGGTCGTCGGCGAACGCGGTAACCTGGTGCCGGTCAGCGAGCTCGTCCAGGTGCGCGAATCGCGCAACGACAAGAGCATCTATCACAAAAATTTAATGCCGGTCGTCTACGTGACGGCCGATGTTGCGGGTGCGATTGAGAGCCCGGTGTACGCCATACTCGGTCTCAACGAAAAGATCGAGACGATGAAACTGCCTGAGGGATACGCGCTCGAGAGGTACGTCGCGTCGCAACCCTTTCTCACCGACAAGTACTCGATGAAGTGGGATGGTGAATGGCACATCACGTACGAGGTCTTTCGTGATATGGGCATCGCCTTTGGTGCGGTGATGGTGCTCATATACATTCTGGTCGTCGGCTGGTTCCAGTCTTTCAGGACGCCGTTGACCATAATGGCGGCGATACCTTTCTCGCTCGTCGGCATCCTGCCCGCACACGCATTGATGGGTGCTTTCTTTACCGCGACGTCCATGATCGGCTTTATCGCAGGTGCCGGTATCGTCGTGCGCAATTCGATCATCCTCGTCGATTTCGTCGAGCTGCGGATGAAGAATGGAATGTCGCTCGTCGACGCCGTCGTCGACGCCGGTGCGGTGCGATTTCGTCCGATGATGCTCACCGCCGCAGCTGTGATCGTCGGATCGGCGGTGATGCTGTTCGACCCGATCTTCCAAGGTTTGGCGATCTCGCTGATGGCCGGTGAGGTAGCGTCACTGTTGCTGTCGCGGATGGCCGTGCCGGTGCTCTTCTATCTCAGCGAGCGGAAAAAACATCGGGGCGAGATCACGAGATCCCGTGTGAAAACCGTGCTTTGCCCGACGGACTTTAGCGAGCAGTCTGCCACCGCAGGTAAATATGCAGCG
>JBDTSA010000098.1:0-6841 GCA_039931335.1 Acidobacteriota bacterium | reverse complement strand
GATTCGATCTAGCCTGATCTTATTGCGTTCTACAACCGGATCAGACAAGGGGCTCCGAACTTCGGGGCCCTTTATCTTTTTGCAGTCACGCCGAATGAGGTCGATTCATGTCCGGAACGTGTAACCGCAGATAGTCCCCGCATCCTGTTTTGTGTTAACTTGGCGTCAGATCATCTACTCAAAGACAATGCTTTCGTTCGTTTCAAGCTACAAGATCAAATTGCGGTCGCTGATTCCCGTTGTCACCTCGGGCCGAGCTGTCGTCGTCTCCGTCGTATACATCGGGTTGTTTTCGCTACAGGCGGTTGCGCAGCAGGCGGGCTCTCAGCCGGTCATCGTTCAGCCCGGTGCGCCGGGCCAGCCGACACGAATATTGCCGGCGTCCACGAGGGCGATCTTGCCGGAGCGTTCGGCTAAGGACGTTGAGTTCATGCAAGGCATGATCATGCATCATGCGCAGGCAGTCGAGATGACGGCGCTGATCGAGTCACGCACTGAAAACAAGAATCTCCGGTCGCTCGGTGCACGCATTAGCCATTCGCAGTCTGACGAAATGATGTTTATGAAACGGTGGCTTGAAGCGCGTGGTGAACCAATTTCCCTGCCGATGAAAGGTATGAAAGGCATGGACATGCCGGACATGGATATGTCGAGCCATCATAATATGCTAATGCCGGGGATGCTCACGAAGATACAGATGAACGCTTTGAAAGCATCGAAAGCCGCTGAGTTCGACCGCCGGTTCCTGACCGGAATGATCCAGCATCACGGCGGCGCGTTGATCATGGTGAAGGACCTATTCGAGACAGCCGGCGCCGGACAAGATGCTCAAATCTTTAATTTTGCGACCGACGTCGACAGCGGCCAACGGGCAGAGATAAGAATTATGGAAACCATACTTGGCAAGACTCCGTAAAGAAAAATTATGAATCGAGTACACACTATTGCTTTCCGTCTATTAACCGTTTCCCTTTTCATCTGCGCGTCTTTCGTCGCAGTGTCGCTGGGACAAGGCCAGCTTGAATCTGCTCCGCCGCTGCCGGCCGGTATGACCGGTTCGGATTCGAATGATCCACGCTTTAAATTGTCGCCAGGGATATCGAACGCCGGTGAAGCCGCGATGGGACTTAGACACATCGCACTCTTCGGCAAGCCGGACGCCTTTCAACTAGGCTCCGACAATCCTGATGATCCGAAAGTACAAAAGGCCCTCGGCTTGTTGGGCGTCGGCGACTCGTCGAAGATGCCGAAGCCTTTCCAACTTGTTTTGGCTCAACTCGCGTTCGCCAATTCGGACCTTGCTTTCCAGGGCAATCACCTGTTTCAGGGAAATTTCTACGGCATAAACATCTACGACATTTCCGATCCGGCAAAGGGGACTTTAGTGACATCGATTGTCTGTCCGGGCGGACAGGGCGATCCGTCGGTTTACAAGAACTTGCTTTTCATGTCGGTTGAAATGCCGAACGGCCGTCTGGATTGCGGCACGCAGGGATTCCCCGCTCCGGCAGCGGGACAGCCGGGTTTGCCGGCGGCGAGTAAGGACCGTTTCCGTGGAGTGAGAATTTTTGATATCTCCGACATTAAGAATCCAAAGCAGGTGGCCGCTGTCCAAACCTGCCGCGGCTCGCACACTCATACTCTCGTCGTCGATCCGAACGACAAGAACAACGTCTATGTTTATGTCTCGGGGACTTCGTTTGTTCGTCAGAGCGATGAACTCGCCGGGTGTTCCGGCGGAATGCCGGATAAAGATCCGAATACCGCGCTCTTCCGCATCGATGTGATCAAAGTTCCGCTGTCGGCTCCGCAAGATGCCAAGGTAGTTTCTACTCCTCGGATCTTCGCCGATCCGAAAACTGGCGCGCTGAACGGCCTGAACAACGCCGGAACGCATAGCAAAGACGGAGTAGCTCCGCCATCGGACACCGATCAATGCCACGATATTACTGTCTACCCGGCGATCGGGCTTGCGGCCGGTGCGTGCTCTGGAAATGGAATTCTGCTCGACATTAAAGATCCGGTGAATCCGAAGCGGATCGATGCCGTAAACGATCCCAACTACGCATACTGGCATTCGGCCTCATTTTCGAATGACGGGAAGAAGGTAGTTTTCACCGACGAGTGGGGCGGCGGGCTCGGTGCCCGGTGCCGTCCGAACGATCCGAACAAATGGGGAGCCGATGCGATCTTTCGCCTGAATGATAACAAACTCAGTTTTGCGAGCTATTACAAGCTGCCTGCTGCGCAGGGCGACAGCGAGAATTGTGTAGCTCATAACGGATCGCTTGTCCCCGTTCCGGGCCGGGACATTAAAGTGCAGGCTTGGTATCAGGGCGGCATCTCCGTCATGGACTTCACCGATCCGGACCATGTATTTGAGATCGCGTATTTCGATCGCGGTCCGATCGATCCGAAGATGCTGATACTCGGTGGATCGTGGTCTGCATACTGGTACAACGGACACATCTACTCGTCTGAGATCGCACGCGGCTTGGACGTTCTTGAGCTGTCCCCAACTGCGAACCTTTCGCAAAATGAGATCGACGCGGCGAAATCCGTCCGTGTCGCGGAGTTGAATGTACAGAACCAGCAGCAGATCGTCTGGCCGAGAACATTTACGGTTGCGAAAGCATATGTCGATCAGCTCGAAAGGTCTAAGGCGCTATCAAGTGTCGAGATCACGGACTTGCGGCAGGCTTTAGATAAAAAGGATAAGAAGAAACTCAAAAGCCTCGCGGCATCTTTGGAAAAGAATTCCGGAGCCACCAAGAGTTCCTCAGATGCATGGCGAATGACCGCACTAGCCGAGATTCTGAAAAAGCCCGCGGCTTGATCTGAACGGCCGCGGCGGCACTGATCCGATAGATACAAAAGCCCGCGCGTGAGCAAGGGCGATACACTCAACGTTGAGCATATCGCCCTTGCTTACGCGCGGGCTTTTGCACCATCCGTTTGATCCGATCGCCGCTTCTGCGCTCAGATCATTTTTTACCTATCAAATAAATAAGTCCGTCGGCGAGTTGTGCCCGCCAACTTTCCGGGTTGTGCACGGCGCCCGGCACCTCAAGAAATGCGAGTTCATAGCCCTTGGACTTTAGAGCGTCGCCGAGATGGCTGCTGGTTTCAGCGCCGTGAAATGGTTTGAGCGAAACCGTAATCCCAGCGAAGAAGCCTTCACTCAAATCGGAATTCGCGGGTAGTGTCCTAAAGTAGCGGTGCTCTCTTATTTTTGATTTTCGATGTCGAAAAATGAGCAAATGCACCCGGATATAACAATTGGAGTTGGTTCAATACATCGTTAAGAAGTTGATTGGACGGTATTGCTTTGTCACATTGTTCATCAAGCGGGAAATCTACCAAGTGTACGGCGAGTCGTTGAGAAAGGGATAGATTAGCTGAGTGGCAATCGCGATTCATAAAGCTAAGTTTAGGCATGAAAGAGACGCTCGTATGTACGTTACCCCACCTAGCTACACATATTTTCACTATGGTGCAAAAACATCTTTTGCCGAAACGAGCAAATCTTTCAAGCTCCAGATCGTTTTCGTCATGCCAGCCTCCATCGCCAGACTAGCATCATTCAAAGTCTTGTGCGATCTGCAAAAATTGTAGTACGCAAAATAGATCGCCAGCATGTAGTTTAGGTTTTCCCACGTCTTACTAGAGCCGCCGGTCAGTCGCGTGAATCGCCGCATCGACATTCTCATGGTCAAGTTCTGACGTTCTACATGCGAGGTCGAGATTGTTTCTTAGATCGGATTGCCGAACACATTTTTTTTTACAACCGATGCAGTCAGCGGCCGAGTAACGAACCTCGTCAGGATTCGGAGCTTTGTAGAGCTTTACGATCTGTCCATAATGAGCCTTCGTTCCGAGCACTTCGTTTACGGTGTGATCGAAACTTTTGAACGCATCCGTAGACATTTGAAACTGATTCGTTCCGCACAAAGACTAGGACACTACCAATTCGAGCAAGTTCTTCCATTTTCTTCTGAAACGAATTATCATTTCGGGAAGGATGCACTCGGCATCCTTCTTTCCATTTCCATTTCATCAAATGATATTCAAATTGCTTGCTGTTTCATTCGAAGCCCTTACCGGTATGCCCGAGGCCGTGGCTTACATCTTCGTGTTTATCTTCGGTGCGATCGTCGGGAGCTTTCTGAATGTCGTCATTCATCGCGTGCCGAACGAAGAGTCGATCGTTTTTCCGAACTCGGCCTGTCCGAAGTGCAAAGCGCCGATCAAGGCTTACGATAACATCCCGATCCTCAGCTGGCTCATCCTCCGTGGTAAATGTCGCGGCTGCGGGATGGCGATCTCGGCCAGATATCCGGCGGTCGAATTGTTGACCGCATTTCTGTATCTGCTGGTTTACTGGCAAGTCGGCTTGAGTCCTATGCTTCCCGTCTCCCTGGCATTTGTTTCGGCGATGGTCGCCCTGATCTTTATCGACGCCGAGCACATGATCCTGCCGAACGTCATCACGTATCCGCTTCTTGTGATCGCACTGCTCGTCCGTTTAATTTTCCCGCTTGTCTTCGCCGAGAATTATTTCAGCGATACGGCGTTCGCTCCGGTCAATTATCTCGTCGGCCAGCCACCGTGGCTTGTTTCGATCTTTGGAGCCCTCGTCGGTGCATTGGTCGGTGGCGGATCGCTGTGGTTCGTCGGTGCTGTCTGGAAGAAGCTGCGTGGTGTCGATGCAATGGGTCTCGGTGATGTAAAGATGATGCTCGGCGTTGGAGCTCTGCTCGGATGGCGACTCGCGTTTCTGTCGATATTTCTCGGTGCGTTCGCCGGTGCGTTGCTCGGGATCGTCGTGATCGCAAAGCAAAAGGACAAGGATCTTCAGACGCAGATCCCGTTCGGAATCTTTCTCGGCACCGGATCGATCTTATCGCTACTTTTTGGAGAGCAGTTGATCGGATGGTATGTGAGAACGTTTGTTCCCTAACGCGCGGTAACTGAGGTTTCCATGCAAGACGTGGAACAATACACAACGCCGCCGCGAAGTTTGATCGCACGCTGCTCGGGTACCCACGTGCCGCACTTTGCGCAATTTACTAACGGGCCCGACGAGATAGTGTCCTGAGCCTCTCCTTGTTTTTCCTTGACCTGTGCACGCATCGATTTCAGCGAACGCCAAACGTGTATCATGCCGACGATCTGACGACGATATCGAATTGCCGTCAACCCGATCAATACGCCGATGACGACGAGTATGAAGAAAGCTTCTTTCATCCGGCCGGCTGAGAAGTTGCGAGCATCGCTGTCAGCTCACCGATAGATTCGTTCTTTGGATTGACGGTCCGAAGGCGTTCGAGATATTCCGTTGCTGCACTTGATCTATTCTGTTTGATCAACGTCTGAACCATGAACTGCAAGGTCTTCTCGTGCTTCGGATTCTTTTCGAGCGATTTTTTGAATTCACTGGCGGCTCTCTCGTAGTCCGGCGGCGTCTGAAGAAAGTAAGTGAGGCCGAGATCGGTTCGGATGTCCACGTTGTCGGGCTTGACCGCAAGAGCCTTTCCGTAAAAGTTACGGGCGCTCGCCAACGCATCGTTATCTTTGCTGAAGTACCCGACATCGAAATTTGCGTTTGCCAGACTTAGAATTACGTCGTAATCGTCCGGCCGGAGGCTCACCGCCCGCTCGAGTATTCGAACCGACTGTCGGATCAGCTTCTCATCCTGTTTCATGGCGCCGTAACGATACATCGCCACACCGACATTTCGCTGCGTGTCAAAATCGTTGGGACTCTGATCGGCTTTAGCGATCGTCGCGTTTATCTCTTCGTCCGTTAGACCGGGTCCGCTACCTTGCGAGTTCTGTGGACCCTGGGACTTGATACGTTCATTCTCAGCACGCAGCGTCAAAAGCTCACTCCTATTGAACGTGTTCGCCAACAAGAATCCGGCGACCACGCCACCCAGAGCGCCAAGTAAAACGAACACGGCTGTTCTTCCATTCATTGAACTGAATCTTAGCAAACCGAACTCTTAAACAAAAAATGCGTCGTCTGCGATAAGACAGACGACGCATTTGGAATCTTGGTTCGCGTTGGCTACTTCTTTTTTTCATCGCTTGGGATAAACGGAAGATCCACAGCGCGGCGGCGGATCGGTGAATCGGTGGACCGGCGACGGGGGATCGTTGTGTTATCGCGGCGATCAACGCTGCCAGCCGGTAAACCTTTTCCGTGGACGGCCTCCACCAGGATCCGTGTTATTTCCTGCGAAAGAGTTCGGTGCTCGGCTGCGGCGCGGCGTCTGAGCGATTCCTTCAACTCATTCGGAACATACGCGCCAATAAACACACCTTTTCGGTTTGCCATACTGGGATTCTCCTATTTTAGAGTCGTTAGGGCTGAATGCCTTTTGCAATGGAGCGGCCTGTAAGCCGAATTTTGTGACCGCCGTTAAGGCGGTGGCAATCATTCATCTAGGCGATACGTTTCCGAACCGCTCAAGCGACCTACCCGGAAATGCCGCCAGCTTTCGCCGGCAATGAGCGGGCTGCTCAATTCAGCAAATCCCTATTTGGTCTTGCACCACGAGGAGTTTACCTGGCCGTGACTGTTACCAATCACGCCGGTGAGCTCTTACCTCACCTTTTCACCCTTCACCTTCGGCATTTCAAATTTGAAATTTAAAAGGCAGGTCTATTCTCTGTTGCACTTGTCGTCACCCGCCGTGAGGCGGGCGCCCGGAAGTTATCCGGCTCGTTGCCCTATGGTGTTCGGACTTTCCTCTTCCCTTACGAGAAGCGACTGCCCGGCCTGCTCCATTGCGAGGCCAAAACAGTATAGCAAAGAATGTTCAACGTTTGGAAACCA
>JBDTSA010000097.1:0-6867 GCA_039931335.1 Acidobacteriota bacterium | reverse complement strand
CATTGTGTAATTCTCCTCCTGCGTTTCGAATTACACAAAATTTCTGACACTCCCAAGAGAAATTCTCTCACTCCCGTCTCCTGTCTCCCGCCTCCCCTCTCTCCTGTCTCTTGTCTCCCCTTTCTCCCCGTGCGAGCTCTCCGTCTATCTGCTATCTTTTTATTCGTATGTCCGAAGCAAAAGTTAAGAAGATCAAACCCGACATTCGGGCGATTACCAGGCTCGTTCCGCCAAGCGGCAACCTCGTGCAGGGGCAGTCGGAGCTCCCGATCGATCCGCGATTGGCAAGAGAGGCGGCCGAGATAATCGCCGCCAGCCAGAATCATTACGGTGGCAGTGAAGGCGATGTGAATCTGCGAAAGGTCGTTGCGGAGAAGGTCAAGAAATACAATGGAATCGACCTCGATATCGACGCAAAGCCGCTTGAGCTGATGATCACGAACGGCGGTACTGGTGCGCTGATCGGGCTGACGCAAAGTTATCTTCGCGGAAAGTCGGCGCTGGTTTTCGAGCCTTACTATCCATATCACCGGCGCATTCTCGAAGAGTTCGGAGGCAAGACCGAGTCTTTCGAGCTGGATGAAAAACTGTCGTTTGAGAAGGATGCTTTGCTCGCTCGCTGTAAAGAGCTGATCGGCCGGAGCGAATATCCATTAAAAGCGATTATCGTCTGCTCGCCGGCGAATCCAAGTGGAAAGGTCATGACGCAAACGGAGCTCGAAGCGATCGCCGAGGTTGCTCAGGAGCTCGATCTTCTCGTCATCTCCGACGAAGTTTACGAACACTACGTGACCGGCGAGCATCCGCATATTCCGATCGCGACCTTGCCCGGAATGTGGGACCGAACGATCACGGTGAACTCGTTTTCGAAATCGTGGAACATTTCGGGCTGGCGTCTCGGTTACGCATTTGGCAAAGGAGAGCTTATTGCGCCGATCAACAATGCGGCGAATGTTATTTATGTCTGCCCGGTCACGCCGCTTCAGGCCGCGCTGTCGCGAGTGTTGATGGCGGATGACACCTATTATCCGGCGCTCCGCGACAAGTTCGACTCAAAGCGGCGCAGTTTCGGCGAAGGAATCACCGATCTCGGTTTCGATATCTACGATTCGGGTTCGGCTTTCTATCTCTGGGCGCGGATTCCCTCGGATTTCAACGACGCGCTGACATTCAACGAAATGTTGATGGAAAAAGCCGGAGTCGGAATGACACCCGGCAGCGCGTTCGCCGATAACGACATGTGGGATTCGTACGTCCGCATCTGCATAGCTCGCGAAGACTCGGTTCTCGAAGGCGCGTTGGAGAAATTGCGGACGGTGTTGTCGTAGTTGGTTCTTAAACGCGGAGATCGCGGAGACCGCCGAGAAGCAATTACGTCTCTATTAAAGACCGGTCAGGCCGATTTAAAAATCTCCGCGATCTCCGCGATCTCCGCGATCCCTGCGTAAAGACGCGATCTCCGAGTTAAGATACGACCTTACTCTTTAATCAATGCATTATCACCTCATCGGAATTTGCGGGACGGCGATGGCGAGCCTCGCGGGAATGCTGCAGGCTCGCGGGCATCGCGTTACCGGTTCGGATCATAACGTCTATCCGCCGATGTCAACCCAGCTCGAAGCACTCGGTATCAAGATCCTCAACGGTTACAAAGCTGAGAACGCGGACATCGGTGCCGATTGCGTCGTCGTCGGCAACGCGATCTCACGCGGTAATCCTGAGCTTGAGGAGATTCTCAACCGCAAGATGCTTTATCGCTCGCAAGCAGAGATCGTTAAAGAAGAGTTCATTCGCGGAAAACGATCGCTTGTCGTCGCCGGCACGCATGGAAAGACAACGACGACAAGTATCGCGACATGGATGTGCGAAGTCGGCGGGCTGAATCCGAGTTTTCTCGTCGGCGGCATCGTCCAAAATTTCGATGCGAGCTTTCGCGTCACCGATGGCGACCACTTCGTCATCGAGGGCGATGAATATGACACCGCCTACTTCGACAAAAAGCCGAAGTTCATGCACTACCTGCCGGAGATCGTGATAGTCAACAACGTCGAGTTCGACCACGCAGACATTTATCGTGACCTGCAGGAGATCAAGTTCCAGTTCTCGCGTCTCATGAATCTTGTTCCGGGGAACGGACGGCTCATCGTCGGCATCGATTCACCCGTTGCGCAGGAAGTGCTCGATGAGATGCACGGCAAGTTGTTCACGACCGTTGAGACGTTCGGGCTCAGCGACGACGCAAAGTGGCAGGCCCGCTACATCGACTTCTCGGGCGACACAACGCGTTTCACGGTTTTCAAGGACGGGACCAGTTGGGGCGAGTTCGAGACGCATCTCATCGGCGAGTTCAATGTTCGGAATTGTCTCGGGGTCATCATCGCCGCTGATGCATGGGGAATTTCCAAGGAGAAAATGCAAGACGCGTTTCACACCTTCAAATCCGTAAAGCGTCGCGTTGAAGTGCGCGGCGAAGTAAGAGGCGTGACCGTGATCGACGATTTTGCACATCATCCGACGGCGGTCGAGGAGACGTTGAAGGCTCTCCGCATGAAATACGATGGCCGCCGTCTGATAGCGGTGTTCGAACCGCGCTCGTGGTCGTCGCGCCTCGCGATCTTTCAGGAGCCGTACGGTAAGGCATTCTCGTACGCCGACTACGTCATCATCGCCGGCGTCTACAACACATCGAAAGCCAGCGAGCTCGGCAAGGTCCTCGATACCGACGAGCTGGTGAAGGACATTGAGATGCAGGGCAAACCGGCGATGAGCTTTCCCGACGCCGACGCCATCGTCGAGCATCTGGCGCCGGAAATGAAAGAGGGCGATGTTGTCGCGATCATGTCGAACGGCGGATTCGGCGGAATTCACGATAAGCTGCTTGAGGTGTTGAAGAATTGACCGCGGTATCGGCAACATAATTCGTTCCGGGTCAAATTGCCGCTAACGCAGCAACTGTTCTTTTTCGAGCGTCCCTGGCCTTTAAGGCCACGGCTAAATTCAGCGGGCTGGTGACGCGACCGCCCAAGCCGAAGCCGCCAACAGTCACACTATCCGTGTCACCGCGTCTCCCCGTCGCGTGATCTCAGTCGATCTTCCCGTCGAAGTCTGCCAGGCTCACAACGATCGCATCCATTGCCGATGTGCGAAAGCCGGTTTCATTTACACCGTTGACGACCATCGAGAACGCGAGCTCCTCACCCGCGGCCGTCTTCACATAACCAGATAGAGCGGACACCTGATCGATCGTCCCCGTCTTTCCGCGCACATTTCCCGACGCCCGCGTTCCCTTAAATCGATTCCGCAATGTTCCATCTACGCCGCCGATCGTCAGGCTGTCACGCCATGCTTGTGAAAATCTACTCTGCTTGCCCATGTAGGTGTAAAGCTGAACGACTGCCGCCGGAGTTATCAGATTGTGTCTCGAAAGTCCGCTGCCGTCGTGTTGGATGATCCCATCTGGTGCGACACCGATCTCCGTCAGAAACCTTTTCACTGCGGATAATCCGAGATCCGCGCTCGTCGCATTGCTGTCCGGAGCGACTCCGCCGCCAGGGGCGGACATCGACATGCGTGCCTGTTCGCCGAGTGTCCACAATAACGTTTCCGTGTACATATTCTGGCTGGGCTTCATCGTCTTCGCGGAGATCAGGCTCAGGGGCGGTGATTCGAGCTTCGCGATCTCGACGAATGTATCGGGCATAGCGGGTTTGGTGTTGATCGCGCGAGTCCGCCCGGTGACCGTCACACCCTTGGACATTAGCCGTTCCTTAAGCAATGCGACGAAAAGCTCGGCGGGACGCGAGACCGTGACCGAACCGTTGAATCCGGCGTTGCCGACAGGCAGCGAGCCGGTAATCTCGATGATGTTCCGGTCGATCTTCTTTTCGATCTTCAAGGTTCGCAGAGTTCCGGCCGCAGACGTCGTGCATTGATTAATGATCCGTACGACGGGGTTGAAAGGCGAGAGCTTCACGGCGCAGGGATAACCCGCAGGCCCCGGCTTAACCGTCAGATCGACCGCATTATCGTTGATTGGAAGAGCTGAGATCTCGGCGCCATAGTACCACTGGAGATCGTCCCACTCCCATTCGCCGGGGACCGGATTTCCAAGAAAGAAACTTTCGTCGGCGATCAGATCACCTTCGACACGCTTTACGCCGGCCGCCGCGATCTTGTCCGCCAGATCGTCGATTCCTTTGTAATAATTTCCTTCGGAAAAACTCGTCGAGATCGAAACGTCGCCGCGGCCAAAAATTCGAAGATTACCTTTGATAAGCCCTGCCGGGTCCGGAGCGGACGGTGCGAAGACGCTGGTCACGAAACGGAAATCAGGCGTTAGCTTTTCGATCGCGGTCGCGACCGTAAAGTTTTTCATGTTGGACGCGGGCATAAAGTACTTCTCCGCGTTTTCCTCAAGTATGACCTTGCCCGAGTTGAGTGACACGATCTTGATCCCGACCTGACCACGCCTAAGCTCGGGTGAAAGCAACCTCGAGCGAATTCGGGATTGCAGATCAGCCAGAGTCTGAACCTGCTTTTGCACCGCAGCAGGCGAAGATTGAGGAAGTGGAGTCGGAGTCGGCGTCTGTCCTGTGGCGGAAAGCGCTGCCGTCGTCAACAATGCGAATATGATCAGGAAGGTTTGTTTCATCGCGTCCGATTCTACCGGAAAGTAAGATGTCGGAAAAGCGGCAGTCGATCGCCGGGTACATCGCTTCTTGAGCGCCGATGCACCGAGGTGATAAAATCGCAAGGTTTTTGGTTCCTGCGTCCCTTGTCGTTTTGAATTCGTAAAAAGCACGCTAATGAAATTTCGCTTGTCCTCGCAACGCATGAAACTGTCGATCGTCGCCTGGTTTGGCTTCGCAGTTTTCTTTCTATGTTTTTACCGGCCGGCCACCATCGTGACTGGTAAGGTAACAAGCGTATCGCTTGTCGCTCCGACCGGGCTAACGGCTTCAGATAACGACTACGCGTCCAAAGTCGGGTTGCATTGGCAGCCGGTTCGCGGGGCGACGACGTATAGGATATTCCGCAACGTCGCGAACGATTCGGGAATGGCTACGGACATCGGCACGACCGCCGCAAATTATTTTTTTGACACGACAGGAACGATAGGACAGGAATATTACTACTGGGTACGCGGCGAAAACGCGCAGACGAATAGCGGATTCAGTAATTCAGACAAGGGCACTCGCGCCGTCGGGATCGATACGGGCCCGCCGATCTCCTCTTTGCAGCCGCCCGTTGCGCCGGCTGGAAATCCGGTCACGGCTGCGAAGGCCTATCTCGGCAAGACACTATTTTGGGATGAGCAGTTGTCATCGACCAAGACCGTCGCGTGCGGAACCTGCCACCGTCCCGCCGAGGGCGGATCCGATCCGCGGACATCCGACACCACCCGAAATCCCGGATACGACAACACATTCGGTACGGCTGACGACATTTTCGGATCGCCCGGCGTTCCGGTCAATTACTCCGACGGGAACTACGGATGGTCGTCTTTATTCGGCATAGGCCTTCAGGTGACGGGCCGCAAAAGCCCTTCGTATCTGAATGCTGCCTACGCAAGGAACGGCCTGTTCTGGGATGGACGTGCGACGGATGAGTTTCGCGATCCGGTTTCGAACAGCATCCTGCTGACGGGCCGCGCTGGATTGGAAAGTCAGTCATCGGGCCCGCCGGTCTCGTCCGCGGAGATGGGACACACCGGACGGGATTGGCCGCAAGTCGCGGCACGGGTCGCAGCATCGCGGCCGCTCGCGCTAGCGGATAATGTGCCGGCGGGCCTCAATTCGTGGATCGACGGCCGATCGTACGCCGAGCTTTTCGACGAAGCGTTCGGCACACCCGACATCACGCCTGCTCGAATCTCGATGGCGATTGCGACGCATGAGCGAACACTTTTTTCCGATCGGACGCCGCTCGACAAATGGTCCGAAGGGATCGGAACGCCGCTTACTCCGTCCGAAGACGCGGGCCTGAATCTCTTTATCGAATCGTCGTGCAACATCTGTCACAGCGGGCCGCTCTTGGCAGATCACAGGTTTCATAACATCGGTGTGCGACTTGCCGTCGAGGACCGCGGCCGTGGCGCGATTACCGGCAGTACGACCAACGACGGGCAATTCAAGACCCCGAACCTGCGCAACGTCGAGCTTCACGGTCCGTTCATGCACAACGGCCGGTTTGCGACGCTCGAGGATGTCGTCGAATTTTACAATCGCGGCGGCGATTTTCCCAATCAGCCTAACGTCGATAGCATCATGCGTCCGCTCAATCTCACGACACAGCAGAAATCAGATTTCGTTGCGTTCCTGAAGCGGCCACTGACCGACGAGCGCGTGCGGCTCGAGCAGCCGCCGTTCGATCGGCCGCACCTTTATACTGAGTCGAATTACGTACCCGTTGTCTACGGCAGCGGCCGTGTCGGAGCCGGCGGATTTACGCCGAATGCGATCGCGCTCGAACCTCCGATCGTTGGCAATCCGAGTTTCACCGTCGCCGTTTCAAACTCGCTCGGCGGGGCACCGGCGGTTCTCGTTATCGATTCGACGGATCCGGGTGTCGGTGCGAGCATTCCAGCGTCGGGCTCATTTGCGCGGGTCAATGTAAATTTGGTCGGCGGTGGTGCCGGAGCAGGCTACGGCTCTGCGAATCTTTCGATCCCGAATAATCCTGCACTGGTCGGGCAGACATTTTTCGGCCGCTGGTATGTCAGCGACGCGGTGGCGGCAAATGGTTTCGCGGTCTCACGCCTTTTTCAGTTCACGATCTTTGGTAACGCCGTAGTCGATCGCTCGACACCTTTTGATTTTGACGGTGATGGCAAGACCGATATCGGGATATTTCGTCCGGCTGGTGCGG
>JBDTSA010000096.1:0-6871 GCA_039931335.1 Acidobacteriota bacterium | reverse complement strand
AGAAAGATGGGTCACGTCACCGCGACCGCGCGATCAGCCGAGGAAGCGGCGGATCTTGTCCGTCGCGCACGGACCGCTTTGCTTAAATAGTTTCTTGCGTATCTCGTTGCTGCGTCTAACGGGCGATTCTCTTTCCACCTTTGCGGCTTTGCGACTTTGCGTGAACATCGCTCGTAGTTCACATGACCGCAAATTTCAGCCGGGAAAGTTTCACGCAAATTCGCAAAAGCCGCAAAGGTAGAAACACGACCGGTACGGAGCGTGAGCGCCGACAGACGAGCCCGTGCACCGCATCGCATCCGCAAAGCACTCTTTCCGAAGTAGTTTGCAAGCCTATTTTCTAAACGCTAGAATTTACACCTTATGGCCGAGAGCCTGGTATTTTCCAGAACGTCAGACCGCAGTGCGATCTACGCCCAGATACTCCCGCAGATCGACGCGCTAATTTCGGATGAACCGGATCTGACCGCGAATCTTGCCAATGTCGCAGCAGTTCTGAAGGAAGCTTTCGGATTCTTTTGGGTCGGATTCTATCTGAAGAAAGGCGATCAACTCGTCCTCGGCCCGTTTCAGGGCCCGATCGCCTGCACGCGTATCGATTTTGGAAAGGGCGTCTGCGGACACGCATATTCGAACGCTGAAACCATCATCGTTCCGAATGTTGATGAATTTCCGGGGCACATCGCGTGCGCCTCCGAGTCGAGATCTGAGATCGTCGTTCCGATCTTCGACGGCGCGGCCGATGCCATCGGAGTTCTGGATGTCGATAGCGATCGGCTGGACGACTTTTCCGATGTCGACCGTGAAGGTTTGGCACGAATAGTCAGGGTCATCGAGAGAGTCATTCAGAGCCACACGAACTCTGACAAGATCGAATGACACCCGTCGAATATCCTTTCTGGGTCTGGGCCTTCTTTTTCGCCGTGGTATTGACAGCGCTTTTTGTCGATATCGGGATCGTTAACCGGCGGTCGCACGCGCCGACGCGAAAGGAAACGATAGGTTGGAGCATCGTCTGGGTTTCGCTCGCGCTAGGATTCTGCGGATTCGTGTACTGGCAGTTCGGCCTCGGGCACGCAAAGCTTTTTCTGACCGGTTATCTGATCGAGATGTCTCTCTCGATCGACAATCTTTTTGTCTTCCTACTAATATTCTCCTACTTCAAGGTTCCGAAAAAATACCAGCACCGCGTTTTGTTTTGGGGCATCTTCATGGCGCTTGTCCTACGCATGGTGATGATCTTTGCCGGAGCCGAGCTCGTCGAACAGTTCCACTGGATCCTTTATTTCTTCGGTGCGTTCCTGATCTATACAGGGATCAAAATGTTCGGCGATGACGACACATTTGAACCCGAGGAAAGTGCGATCGTCCGCATGAGCACGCGGTTTATAAGGATCAGCAAGCATTACGACGGTGAGAAGTTCTTCGTCAATATCGACGGCAAAAGGGCCGGTACGCTGCTGCTTCTAGTCCTGATCGTGATAAACGTCGCCGATATAGTTTTCGCCGTCGACTCGATACCGGCGATCTTCGGGATCACTACGGACCGGTTCATCGTCTACACATCGAACATTTTCGCGATCCTCGGCCTCCGCACGTTTTTCTTTCTGCTTGCCGATCTCGCCGACCGGTTTCATTACCTAAAGTACGGGCTCGCGTTCGTCCTCACTTTTATCGGCGTAAAAATGCTTTTGCCACTTCTGGCCGAAGGTCTGGTAAAATTAACGGGAGCGGATGGTACGTCCGCCTTTGCCCTATTCCTCGAACGTTACAATCATCATGAGTATGAACAACTCGTGATAAACATTTCTCTCGGTGTGGTTGTAGCCGCAATAGCCTTCTCGGTCGTTGCTTCGATCTTGTTTCCCGTTAAACAGAATGAACAAGAGTTGGTGGCAGAGGCTGAGTAATCCTCCGGTGCGTCCGTTCGGTTTTCGATGGAGAATAAGTACAAGAAGTTTTATGTAGAGTGGTGGAAGATCCGTAAGAGCACGATCTACGGCCTCGTAGCATTTGTCGTCGTTATGGTTACGGTCATCATCGGCGTTTTGGGAGCGCTGCAGTACAACTGGTTTGCACAGGAAGCTGCGCCTGAAGCGCCAAAAGACGCAGCCAGAATTATTTCATTCGAGGGCGATGTTCGGATAACTAGAGCCGCGACGCGCGAAACGATCCTTGTGACGAAGGAAACTTTTGTTGCCGCCGGTGACACCATCCAAACGCAATCGGATGGCCGTGCCGTGGTGCAGATGATCGACCTGTCGGTTTATTCAGTTCGCCCGAATAGTACGGTCGTCATTCGCGACAGTTCTTCGATCTTTGGCGGCACGAACGTCCGCGTGGCTCTCGACGATGGACAGATAAACGTGCGGACCGACGAACAGCCCGCTAATACGGAAAACGTCGTCGAGATGATGGACTCGGAGACGCAGTTGAAATCGCAGACCGATGCGAGCTTTAATGCCGACTCATACTCGCAGGGCGGCGAGATCCGCATCAGCCGCGGCAGCGTCGAGACTTCGATCGGCGGCGAGCGTTCGACGATCAGTGAAAATGAATTCGCCTCGGTCGCCGGTGGAAAGATCGCTTCACGCGAAAAACTTCTGCTGCCACCACGTCCTGCTTCGCCGGCGAACATGTCGCAGGTTGTCGACAGCACCGGTCGCGGCGTGACGATGGCGTTTACCTGGCAGGACGAGAGTTCGATACCGGTGGCGAGTTATTACATCCAGATCGCGCGGTCGCCGTACTTTTCACCCGATTCGATGCTCGTCGATCGCGGGGCTGTCACGAGCCACGATTTCAGGCTCGCCGGCTTGCAGCCCGGCAAGTACTATTGGCGTCTCAAGACGACTTCCCGATCAGGTCAAACGAGTGACTGGAATGAACCTTCAAGCTTCAACGTCGTAAAGCGCGAAACGAATCCGGCGATCGAGGTTGCCGACTGGGGCGTCGAGAACGTCGGCGGCAACGTCTACATCATCTCGGGGCGCACGCGCGCCGGGCTGCAGGTCCGCGCTCAGGGCCGACAGGTTTTTGTCGCGGGCGACGGAGTATTTCGCCTACAGGTTTCGACGCCGCTCTCTGAGGTTGCGATCGAGCTCGGCGACGACAGCGGCAACCGCGGCGGATTTGTTCTGGGATTAAGGAATTCGAGAGTCCTGCGGAGATTTTAGAGGTAACGTCCTACGACATTGGATCACGGACACAAACTCGGACGGCGATCGGCGGAAAGCTTGACGAAGCTGAAGATCGCGCTGGTCCTGACATTCCTTTATATGATCGCCGAGGCGGTCGGTGGCTGGCTGACCAATTCGCTCGCGTTGTTGGCCGACGCCGGCCACATGCTCACCGATGTTGCCGCGCTTGCGCTCACACTTTTTGCGATAGGGTTCGCGTCACGCCCTGCTACTTCAAAAAAAACTTACGGTTACTACAGGCTCGAGATCCTCGCCGCGTTCGTAAACGGTATCGCTCTCGTCCTGCTCTCGATCTGGATAATCTACGAAGCGATCGGACGTTTGAACTATCCTCCGGCGATCGCGGGCACACCGCTCACGATAATTGCCGTCGGCGGTCTCTTTATTAACCTTTTCGCAGTTTACCTGCTTCATTCGGATCACAAGCATGATCTGAATATGCGCGGCGCATTTCTGCACGTGGTTGGCGATCTTCTTGGATCGGTGGCAGCGATAGTCGCCGGTGTCATGATCTGGTCGTTGGGTTGGATGTGGGCCGACCCCGTCGGAAGTATCCTGATCAGCGCGATCATTATTCTCGGCGCGTGGCGGCTGATCCTTGATTCGGTGAACATCCTGCTCGAAGGAACGCCGCGTCACATCAACCTTGCCGCTGTCGAATCCGCGATCGTCGAAACCGCGGGCGTTGGCGGGGTGCATGATCTGCATGTCTGGACAATCTCGTCGGGGATGGATGCACTTTCGGCGCATATCAGCCATGACGAGACGGTCTCGCATTCCGAGTTGCTGGCTGTCGTTCGCAGCAAGCTGCATGACCAGTTCGGCATCGACCACCTGACTATCCAAATGGAAACGCTCGATCTCGAGGCCGAGGCGGTCTACGTCTGCGAGACGGGAACCAAGTGCTTCGAGCCTTCGGATCGAGGAAAGAGCTCTGCTCACGGTAAGTAAATTCATACACCAAAGTGTTGCACGCAAAGCTCGCAGAGGTCGCGAAGTAGGAACCCGAAGAGCGACAATGGTTCCGGGAACTAACTTCGCGACCTGTGCGGGCTTTGCGTGAGATCAAGTCCGGCGAGAACTTCACTCTGCGTACTTCGCGAGCTTTGCGTGAGATCGATCCGAGGTGCGAAACTAAATCTCGAATGCCCGAGATCCAGCTCAAGTACGGCCAGTCCGCGATCTCATTGTCATACGATGCGGAACGATTCGACGTGCTCCAGTCAAGTGCCGAATCCCGGCCGCTGTCCGATATCGAACTCGGAACAAAGCTCGACGCGCCGATCGATTCACAAACGCTTGAGGAAAAAATCCGGCCGGGTGAAAGCGTTCTGTTTGTCGTCCCCGATGCAACTCGACGGACCGCGTGCGGCCAGGTGATAAACCTTCTTGTTCGGCGCCTCATTGCAAACGGCACCACGCCGCACGAGATGGCGGTGATCTTTTCAACGGGAATTCACCGGACCGTTACCGATAAAGAAAAATCGGAGATACTTACACCGTTCATCGCTCAGCGGATCAAAACGCTCGATCATGGCCCGCGCGACCTTATGAAGATAATGCGCGTCGGCGAAACTGCGTCCGGAATTCCAGTCGAACTAAATCGTGCGCTCAGCGAATACGATCACGTTGTCCTGATCGGCGGTGTCGCGTTTCATTATTTTGCCGGGTTCACCGGAGGGCGAAAGTTGATCTGCCCCGGTCTTGCATCGGCGAAGACTATATCGGCAACACACAAGCTTGCATTTGACTGCGAACGAAAAACCCGGCGCGAAGGCGTCGGATCGGGAATGCTCGACGGTAATGCAGTTCATGAAGCCTTCGTCGAAGCCACTTCATTCGCCAATCCTTCGTTCGCCGTGAACGCGATCGTAAACGACAACGGCACTGCCGTAGATCTTTTCTGCGGCGATTGGATCACATCGCACCGAGCAGCCTGCGACGCTTATGCAAAACAGAATGAGATTGCGATCGCCGAAAAGCGCGACGTCGTCATTGTGAGCTGCGGCGGATCACCGCATGACATAAACATGATCCAGGCCCACAAGGCGCTCGAAGCCGCCTCGCAAGCCTGCAAAGAAAACGGCACGATCATCCTTATCGCGGAATGTTCGGAAGGACTCGGCCGCAATGATTTTTTGAATTGGTTCGAGGCGGAGAATGGTAACGCTTTGGCGGAGCGCCTTTGCGAGAATTATCGGGTCAACGGCCAGACCGCATGGAGCCTTCTGGAAAAGGCCGAAAAGTTTCAAGTGCTCGTCGTCACTGAGCTGACGGAAAGTGAAACGAACCAAATGCGACTTCGAAAGATCGGGGCGCAGTCAGTTGAAACTTACCTTCGAGATTCGCGCGGCTATATCCTGCCGTTCGGCGCGCGTTCGATGATCCGGGATAAAAAGAAAAGTTAAGAAGGTTTACGAAGATCGAAAGTCCTGCCCATCGAATCGGTTTGGTTACGGATCGAGCGAAGCTTATCGCGAAAGCCGGTGAAGCGGAGAACATAAACCGAGCCGTCGGGAGCCCGAAGGAAATAAAACCTACCGCTCATCGGCCGTCCTGCCCTGACAAATTCAAAATTAAAAACTGATCCGCGCAGGCGGCCCGCAAAGCTCTCGCCGGGCCCGGCAACGAAACCGGGCAGAAACTGCAGCTTTTGCTCTTCGTCGCGAATGACATCGGCGAGAACCGTATCCTTGGAGGCTTTCAACCGACGAACTTCGAGATGCCCGTCGTTACGATCGCCGAAAACATACTCGACATTCGGAATTGTCGCCGAAGGCTTGACCGTCATTTTCCATTTAGCGTCGGGTACGTCGAAACTGTAATCGACATTCGGGTCGCTGAAGGGTTCGGTCTGGCCCAACGCCGTGACCACGGAAAGTGCGGTCACAATTACTGAGAACAGTATAGAAACGCGTGCTGCTTTCATTGTTGTGTGTTCAGTTGATCCGGATACATTCTAGCCCAATAAGAGTCGAATCTCGAAAACTTAGATGAGGTACGACCAGCATCTGTTGTCCCTTCGATGGTGTCAGTAAGTGGGGAGAAACTTCGTCCAACCCGAAGTTTACAGCGTCTAATCAAACAGACGGAAACCTCGCGCAACGGGGTAAGTTAAATTTTTCAAGAGGTATTCATGATGAGAGACTCGCTCCGCCGCTTCCAGAAATTCACGGCATTCCTTACGCTTTACTGCCTCGTGACGCCGATCCTCACGATCGCGGCCGATGGTAATAATTCACGCAAACTGCTCACGGACGACCAGAAAATAATTCATGTGCTGAATCGACTGGGTTTCGGAGCGCGGCCCGGCGACGTCGAGAAGGTGAGGGCGCTCGGCCTGCAAAAGTATATCGATCAGCAACTGAATCCATCCGTCATCGATGACGCCGTTGCTGACAGCAAGGTGAAGAATCTCGAGGTCTTTCAGATGTCGACGGCCGAAGTGTTTGCGAAATACCCAAATCCTGCCGCGCTGCTTCGTCAACTCGAAGGCGGCCGCCGCGGACAGGCGGCTGACCAGCGAAGCGGCGACACGGCGAAGAGTGACGCGGAGAAGAAGATGGGTGAAGAGCAACAGCCGACCGCGGATGAGCAGCGCGAACGACGTCAGAAACTGCAAGAGTTGTATCGCGAATACGATCTTCGTCCGGCCAATCAAATACTCCCGC
>JBDTSA010000095.1:0-6889 GCA_039931335.1 Acidobacteriota bacterium | reverse complement strand
CGAATCGAGTGTCACGCGATACTGTCTCACTGCGGATGGGTGGCGAACCGGTCGCGGTTCTTCCAATGCGTCTTAACGTCCACAGCCGTCCGTCCCTCGTCGTACTCGAGCAAGGAAGCATTCAGCCAACGTTTGTATTTGTCGCACCCGAGGCGACGTTTACGGTCACGAAAACGGCGGATACGAATGACGGAACATGCGATGCGGATTGTAGTCTGCGAGAGGCGGTTGTCGCTGCGAATGCGGCGGCCGGGCTGGATACGGTGGCGTTTGCTGCCGGACTCAACGGCGTTCCGATCCAATTAACGCGCGTTGGTGACGATAACACGTCGGTCAACGGAGATCTGGATGTAAACACCGATATTACTTTCACCGGCAATGGCCAGGCCAACACCATTATCCAGGGCTCAAGCGACGCGATATTCACCAGCAATATGGGTGACAAGGCGATTGGCATAAATCAGGATGGAACGAACGCGACATTGAATGCGACATTACAGAATTTGACAGTTCGCTTTACGCGTAACAACATCACCGTCAACGGAGGGTTTACTCAAACCGGTGGCGCCATGGATCTATTTCTGACGGGGACGGGCGCAATGCCGGGGCCGACCACGACGCTGACAAACGTAACGTTTGACAGCAACGCAAGTCTCCATAGCTACGGCGGCGCGTTCAATATCGACAGCGGCGATCTGCTGGCGGGAACCAATATCTTTCGGGGAACGGTCAACATTACCGGAAGTACGTTCTCAAATAACGACACACTCACCACTACCGTCGGACCTAACGACAACTCACCGCACGGCGGCGCGATCAATATGTTCGCGGACCGGCACGACGTCACGATCAGCAGCTCATCGATAACCGCGAACCAGACGTCCGCCCTCAACACAGCGAACGGCGGCGGGATCAATATGCGCCATAGCTTTGGTGGAACGATCACGATCAACAGCAGCACGAATATCACGAATAACATCGCCGGTTCGGACGGAGGAGGAATTTTGACCTCGTTCAATCAAACCTTGAGCATGACCGGCGGCAGCATAACAGGCAACACCGCTCAGGGCACGGGCGACAGCGCAACCGGCGGAGGACTATTTAACGGATCGAATACTTTAAGCACAACACTGAGCGGCGTGACCGTCAGCAATAACGTCGCGACCGCGGGTGTCGCCGGAACCGGAGGCGGGGTCGCCGACGGTGCGAACGTGCCGATCAGCATCAGCACGTGCACGATTACCGGCAACAGCGCAGACAATGGCGGCGGTCTTGCTGTCGTTTCCTCGGGCGGCACTCAGACGATGACCTTATCGAGCTCCGGCACGTTCTCCGGTAATACCGCCACGAACGGGAGTGCTGCTTATGTTTCGGCAGGCATCCTCTTGTTCTCTAATACCAACACGGTGTCGGGAAACATCGATGTCGCGACAAACCCCACGGCGATATTCACCGGGAATACAGGCAGCACGACGAACCTTACCGGGAATCTGACTATGGGAAATGGCGTCATCAACGGTAACAACAGCACGTTCAATATTACCGGAAGCTACTCGCAATCCGGCGGTACCTTCAACGGCAACACGAGTACGTTCAACATCAGCGCCGGGTCTACACTTTCAGGCGGAACCTTCAACGCCGGAGGCAACTATAACGTCACCGGCACGTTCACCCAATCGGGCGGCACCTACAACGGCGGCGGGACAATGACCATCACTGGCGCCGGAAACTTTACGAAGACGCTCGGCAGCTTCGGAGGCGGTTCCGGAACGATCAATCTTCTTGGAAATTTCTCGGACACCGGCGGCACATTTGCGGGCCAAACGAGCACGTTCAATTTCAACGGCAGTGGTGCGCAAAGTGTGACTGCCTCTACCGCGATCACATTCAATAACTTGTCCGACGCGAATGTCACGCAGCCGCTTACCTTTAACAACAGCATCAACGTAAACGGATCACTGACCGCAAACGGTGCGAACACGATCTTAAATCCTGTCGCCGCGGCTGTGCTCGGAGGATCGGGAACGCTGACCGGGACCGGAACCGCACGTGTCACTCGGGCGACCGGCACGAATGATTTCTTGACCCAATATACGATCACCAACAAGACGCTGACGAATCTGCTCATCGATTATGTCGGGGCGGCGGCGCAAGGAATAAGCGGCGCAACTTACACCAACATCCGGCTGAATAACGCATCGGGCGGAACACTGAGCGCTCCGGCGACCGTGAACGGGACGCTTACTCTTGCGACGGGCGCGTTCAACGTCGGAACTAGTACGCTGACCTTGAACAATGGAGTAACAGTGACCGCCGGTACTCTGACAAGCGCGGCGACGGGTACTGTTATCTACAATCAAGGCTCGAATGGCCAGCAGGTCATCGCGGCGACTTATGGAAATCTGACGTTCAGCAACTTCAACAAGATCTTGCCGGCTGTCGGTTCGGTCTTTATCGCGGGGACCTTTGCGCCTGGAACGGCTGTCGGTCATACGATCACGGGCAGCACCATCGTGTATAACGGATCTAGTCTGCAAACCTTGCCCTCAGGCTTCACAACTTATAACAACTTGACCCTGAACAATGCGGCAGGCACCAACGGATTCGCAGGCCTGACGGTACAAGGACTGCTCCGCGTCCAGTCTGGCACCTTTACGAGCAGCGGCAGCACATTCAACAACGTTCAGATCGATGGCGGGGCGACGCTCGCCGGCACGGCGGCGACGACAATTAACGTCTCGGGCAACTGGACGAACAACGGGGCGTTTACGTCGAACGGCAATACCGTAAATTTCAACGGATCAAGTGCTCAAACCGTCGGTGGAAGTACTGCGACGACTTTCGATAACCTTACAATGAACAATGCGGCGGGTCTCAACTTGAACGTCGGGGCGACGATCAACGGAGTGCTGACGCTGACGAGCGGAGAAATCTCGACGGGTGCAAATACGCTAACGATCGGCACGGCCGGGAGCGTCAATCGAACGTCCGGTCATGTGGTCGGTACCTTACAGAAAAACTTCGCAGGCCCCGGTCCCTCGTTCACGATGCCGGTCGGAACGGCGGGGGCATACTCGCCGCTGAATGTAACTGTCACTGCGGGTGCAGGACAGTTGACCGCTCGGCCAAACACCGGAGTGCCCGCCATTCTCTTGGTAAACTCCGCACGTACCCTTCAGAGATACTGGACGCTTAGCGGCAGCGGTATCACTTCGAATATTACATTCAACTATTTGGATGGCGATGTTCCGGGCCCGCCAAATGACGAGAACATCTGGAACATAATCCGAGTCACCGGTTCGATAGCGGTCCGCTATCCGCCAACGCTTTCCTACGTCACTATGAACCCGGCTGGAAATCAGTTCACGATCAACGGCCTAAGTTCATATTCGGATTGGACGGCCGGTGAGCCGCTCGCGCCGACAGCGGCCAACGCTACTGTATCCGGGCAAGTTCGCGATCTGGACGGGCGTGGAATTGGCGGAGCGCGGGTCTTGATGCAGAACCCGGCGGGAGAGATAAAGACGGCTCTAACCAATCCGTTCGGCTACTATAGCTTCTCGGACGTTGCTGTCGGCCAGACGTTTCTGGTTTCAGTCGAACACAAACGTTACACATTCGATGCAAGAACGATAAGCGTGAGCGATGATGTGACGGGAATCGACTTCACTCCACAGTCGGACTTCCGATCCGATTCCTCCGATAGATCGCCCTGAGCGGCTGTCTGAAAGGGCGGTCTTTCATTTCAGACGGTCGCCAAAGGCGACATACATTAAAGCCTGGGGTGGAGCCGCAAGGCGAAACCCCAGGTCTGCTGTATTATTGACAACCGTCGCTGAAGGCGACGCACAAAGCCTGCGGCGAGGCGTTCGTCGCTTTCAGCGACAAATCTGCGGTGCTCTCTTCCTGGGGTTTCGTTCGCTTCGCTCACTACACCCCAGGCTTTAATGTGCGTCGCCTTTGGCGACAAAGCCGAATCACTTTCCGCGAAGCGATCACAAAAAGAGCCGGCGCCAGTGTTCAAGAGACGACCAGAACCAGCGGGACGAAGATTGGGGCGAAAAGTGAATATCGAGATCGGGCTCCTCGCGATCGCACACAATCTCCTGCGGTTCACAGATAAGAGCGGGCACTAAAATCCCGGCCGAGCCGAGCTCGAATGCAGGAACAAAAAAAGAGATCGCCGGAAATCTAGTTTCCAGACGGCCTCTTTTGATTTGTCCGATGATCTCGTTTTCTACAATGCAAGGATCGCAGGTTCGGCAACCTCGGTCCGGTAGAGTGCTCGGCCGTACAGCCAGTAACGCACTTCCCGTCCGAAGGCATCGAACAGTTCTTTCTGATCGGCCGTTTCCAACACGTTCTTCTCGACGAGGTAGCGAGCAAAGTCAGGCCCCGACGGCAGAACAAAAAACGGAAACGGATTTTCGAGGATCCTCGCAGGCAATGTTGGGCCGCCAACGGCTTCGGTCAATTGCGCCTTGAACATCTGCACATTATCGAATCCACATTTCTCAACGAAATGCTCTTCGCCAAATTTCCCAAGCGTCGACCACGTCCATTCTTCTTTTGGAAGTGCAACGAATCTAGTGGCGAGCTCGTGCCCGTCCGGAACTTTCGACAACCAATCAAAGTTGCGCTGGAGGATCGCAGTTTGATCGCAGTATCGGGTGTTTTCTTCCGGAGAGAGATAGCTGATCTCACACGCCGGGTCCGGTGGGTTGCCGCCGATTCCGACAAAGTCTTTCGAGAAGACACGAGCGTTCCCATCTCCGGCCGCCGGAAGATCGACCTTCATTCCGAGCAGCGAACTTTCCTTTCCATTCTTCAACGCACGAGCAACGGATTCGATCGAGTGACGTCCGCCCTTCACATGCTGCAGCGTGCTTCGATCGAAAAAGCTTTCATCGAGATCGTCGTTTGTCCCGCGCCAGAATCCGAACTTGCTGGCGATCGTTCCCATGTTCGTCCCGCCATACGGCTGGAGGATCGATGTCCACGCCATCGACGGCTTGAGCTTGACGTTGAACTTGAGAGTCTCGATATCCGTTTGAATATCCGAGAAGGGCACCGCGAGTATCTGCTCGGTCCGCAGCGTCAAACCACGATCCTGGATCTTGCGGATTCCTTCTTCGATCAGATCATCGGTCATCCCGCGGAATAGAACGAACTCACGCAAGAAGTCGTTACCCGATTCGATCGCCAGCGTGATCCCCGTGCATCCGCCCGCCTTGAAAAGGTCGAGCCGGCGTTCGTCGCGCGTCATCTCGAGCCGGATCTGGCAATGCCAGGGAATGCCTACTCTCGTCGGCCACTTCTCGGCAAACTCCGCGAGCCACGTCAGATTAAAACCGAAGATGTCGTCCTGAAAATAGATCAGCTCGCAGGGGAAATTCTCGCGGATCCAAATTCCCTCTTCGACCACTTCATCGACCGGACGAAGCGTCAGCTCGAATCCGCCGTACATGTTGTTGTAGTGCGGCGCGTAGCAGTAGCTGCATTTGAACGGGCAGCCGACCGAGCACATGATGCTCTTGATCGAACTCGTGCCGAGTTCGGGGTAAAGATTGTATAAGAGCTCGCGGTCGGGAATGGGGAATCCTTCCGCCATTCGCTCTTCGTCGAAATGAATGCCCGGTGCAAGCTTGCCTTCCAGCAGCTCCCGAAACAGGCGAAAACCCTCGCCCTTTACAACGTAATCGGCATGCGGCAAGCACGCATCTGCGTTGAACGTCGCATGCGGCCCGCCGATCGCAACCGGAAAGCCCATCGCTCGCACTTCGTCGCATGCCTTAAAAGTCTGCACATGCCAACCGGTCCAGATTGAGAATCCAACCAGATCAGGCTTAAAACTTTTAGCGAGATCGAAGAGCGGCGTAAAGTCCGATTCCTTGATCAGTATTACCTGCGCGTCCCAGCCCGCGCGCTTTGCAACGCCCAGCAGGTAAAGCACTCCAAGTGGTTCGATCACGTGATAACGCATCACGAGGATCACACGTTTAGCCAATCTGATTTCCCCCTCTCTGCGGAATTCTCATTTTGTAAATACTAGCAATCGCGGGTTTAAGTGAGCAAGTTAATAACCATCCGCCGAGTCTTTGCTTAGCATTTTACACCCAATAGTTCCGATCGAGTGAGCGATAGTTGATCGCTTCGCTGATATGGGTTGGCTTGATCATCGCGCTGCCTTCCATATCGGCGATCGTGCGGGATACTTTCAGGATGCGGTCGTGGGCGCGGGCTGAGAGGCCTTGACGATTCATCGCTTGTTCTAAAAGAGCTTCACATTCGGCGTCGAGCGGACAGTACGTTCGTATCTGTCGCGGCGACATCGCGGAGTTCGAGAACACTCCGTCACCGTTAAATCGTTCGAGCTGGATCTCTCGCGCACGGATAACCCGCTGGCGGATCGGTTCGGATGCCTCGGCCGGCTCGACATTCTTTCCTCGTAGTTCCTCGAACTTTACCGCCGGAACATCGACATGAATATCAATACGGTCCATCAGCGGCCCGGACACTCTGCTGACATATCGCTGGATCTGGAATTCATTGCATGTGCAGCGGCGCGAGCTCGATCCGAAGTACCCGCACGGGCAGGGATTCATTGATGCGACGAGGGTGAAGTTCGCAGGGAACGTGAGCGATGTTGCCGCTCGCGAGATCGTTACTTGCTTGTCCTCCATCGGCTGGCGAAGAACTTCGAGAACGCTGCGGTCAAACTCCGGCAATTCGTCGAGAAACAAAACTCCAAGATGGGCGAGCGAAACTTCTCCGGGCCGCGGGATCGATCCGCCGCCGATCAGGCCGGCTTGCGACACCGTATGATGCGGCGATTTGAACGGACGCTCGGAGATCAGCCCGGAGCGTCCTGTAAGCCCGGCGACAGAAT
>JBDTSA010000094.1:0-6899 GCA_039931335.1 Acidobacteriota bacterium | reverse complement strand
ATTCACTGTCTTACGCTCAGTCCGGAATAAAGCCGGAGACCTGACTGTTCCACAAACTCGCGTAGACGCCGCGCTGTGCGATCAGCTCCTCGTGGCTCCCGTCTTCGACGATCTCACCGTCCTCGATAATGACGAGCCGGTCCATCGCTCGCAGAGTCGAAAGTCTGTGCGCGATCGCGATCACCGTCTTGTCTTTCATCAAACCGACAAGCGCATCCTGTATCGAGCTTTCGCTGAGGCTGTCGAGTGCGCTCGTCGCCTCGTCGAGCAACAGGATCGGAGCACCTCGTAGGACCGCTCGGGCAACCGAGATCCTCTGCCGTTGTCCGCCAGAAAGCATGACGCCTCGTTCGCCGACCTTCGTGTTGTAACCCTCCGGTAGTTCCTGAATAAAGCTGTCAGCCTGCGCGAGACGGGCCGCAATGACGACTTCTTCATCACTTGCATCGAGCCGTCCATAACGGATGTTCTCGATGATCGAACGGTGAAAGAGCGATGTCGATTGCGGCACAAACGCAACCGTCTTCCGCAAAGAATCGAGCGTCATATCCTCGATGCTCTGACCGTCTATCTCGATTCGTCCACTGTTGAGATCGAACCTTCGCAACAGCAGCGAAACGAGCGTCGATTTGCCCGCACCGCTGTGGCCGACGAGGCCTACTTTTTCACCGCCTCTGATGCGAAGATCAAAGTTGCCCCCGAACACTCGCTTGCCGCGATATGCGAAGTCGAGCGATTTAAATTCGATCGCGGCGTCGCGAACTACGAGCGGTTTCGCATCCGGTTTGTCGACGATCTCATGCGGCTCGAGGAGTTCCTTCAGGCCTTCGTTGACCTGGCCGTAGAAGCTCACGGCCTGGGTTAGGTTCTGTCCGAGAAAGAACATTCGCTGCTCGAGATTGACGACGATCATGATGACCATCACGAGCGCTCCGACACTTATCTCACCGGCCGAGATCAGCCACATTCCGAACGCAAACATCGAGAAGATAAAGATCGCAAGCAGGACACCGTTGGAAACAAGCACCCACTCCGACCACCACCACTCACGGAGGTGCGTCCAACGCTGCTTGCCGATGTGCTCGCCGATGTGGCGCTTTTCGTACTCGACCGACCCCGTGTATTGAACAGTGTCGACATTCGACGTACTATCCACCATCTTTCCTTTCAGAAGAGACGACGACTCGGCGTACGCAAAGCTCAGCTTGTGCAGCCTCGATACGAAAAACACGTTTGCCGGGATGTACACGATCATCCACGCGAGAAGCGAAAACATGAAGTACGGGTGGGCCGTGTACGTCAGGTACAGATCCGCCGTGAGCCCGACGCCAAGCGGGAAGAATTGCCACAGCCATTGACTGATGAGGCGCTCGATCCCCGACGACGCGTTCGATATCTTGTTGACGAGCGCACCAGCGTGACGATCACTGAAATAAGTTGCTGAATGCTCGGATAGATAACCAAACAACCGACGATTCGCTTCTGCGACCGCACCCGTTATCCAGCGCATTCCGCAGAAGCCACTAAATCTCCAGATGACCTCGTTTGCTAGATAGATCGCCGGAAACAGCAATACCCATCGCCAGATCGCTTCCGCATTCGCCTGGCCGTTGCCAAACGCAATGGCATCGTCGGTCAGAAGCCTAAGCACGTAAGTCGTGCCGCGAGAAGCGACAGTTGCTACCACGACCGCAGCCATTGCTCCCAGCGCCCAGCGCCGGTACGGAGTGCTTACCGCGCGCGCGAAGGCGACAGGCTTAGCAGGGATCCAGTTTTTATTTATTTGTTGTTCCATTGGTCCCTCAAAAAAATCACGAAAAAAAAGACGGGTGACCGCGATGCGGCCACCCGTCTCACGATACATTTGTACTAATTAGCTAAAGATTGTTTGCGGTAAATAAATTGTTCATCGTTCAAGTTAACGACTGTGTCGCTGTAAAAGTTTCGCCAGAGATCGGCTGCGCGGAATTGTAGTTGAGATGAAAGTTAGGGTCAAGAACTTTTTCAAACCGTTTCGCCGCGGGTGAGTTGCTCATTCCGATGGACTTTGTCCAGATAGCTTTTTGCGGCATCGCTCTGGAACATCTCTCGGTCTTCTTCATGATCCGTTACAGGTGCGAGCGCGAGGTCCATGTATTCAAATCGTTGCGGGTCGCGCTTCACTCGTTTGTATATCAGACGCATTTGGATGTAGAGCGAGATCCAGTTGAGTTGCTTCCTCAGCGTCTCGACAAAATACTTAGGATAGAAGACCAAGGGATTCTCGATCGGATGTCCTGAGCGCCGATTTGTCCGAACCTTGCGGCGGAAGAAACCGCCTTCGAGCGGATGAATACCTTCGATCGCGATGCAGCCTTTGAACCAGACGATGAAGAATGTCGTTTTACCCGGGCTGGTGCCCGTTGCGATCGCACGGCGAATTATCGTTTCAACATGAACGTCGGTGTAATAAGTTTCCCAAGCTGCGTGATAAGTTTCGCGCCATTCCCGCCGCGACATGACGGGATGTCCCGTGACATCGTGATTCAGATCGTACTTGTTCAGGTCCGCATCCATCGCGATTCCGGCCTCGTGCAGTTTCTTGTGATCCTCCGAACCTGGTAGCGGCGTGAGGTAAAAAAACTCGAGCAGATCGACGGGTAATTCGCGCTTTATCACTTCGATATCGTGAATGATCGACTCACGCGTGTCGCCCGGGAAACCGAGAATATAGCCGCAGTAGGTCACGATCCCGGCCCGCTTCCATGCGAGCAGCATCTGTCGATAGTCCGTGATCTTGTTCTGACGCTTCTTGGCCCCAAGCAGACTCTCCGGATTGATACTCTCAAGCCCGATGAATACACGTTTGACACCGGCGCGTTTACACTTTTTGATGAAGCCCGGCAGTTTGTGACAGAGTGTATCGACCTGGATGATAAAGCTGATCTTGAGCGCGTCGCCCTCGCGCAAGTCGATCAACTTGTCGAGGATCGATTCCCAATCTTTGTTGCGCGCAAAATTGTCGTCGGTAATAAAGAACGAATGAAGACCTTGCTCGACGTTGACCCGGACAATGCGTTCGATATCTTCCGGTGAGCGGCGGCGTGATTTACGGCCCTGAACATTGATGATCGTGCAGAACGAACACGCGAACGGGCAGCCGCGACCAGCATCGAAACTCGTCGTCGCTCCTGCCGTCAGATAAACGCGCTCGGCCGGAAGCAATGGTGTCGCGACACCCTCGATATTCGGAAGATCGTCCATGAAGTTGTAGACGGGCTGAAGTTGGTCATGGAACCCATCTTTCAAAACCTGATCGAGCCTGCCCTCGGCTTCACCGGCGAAAACCGTCACGCCCATGTCGAGCGCTTTTTGAACACCCGCGTCGCGATCCTTGAGCATCGACATCGTCCCTGAGACATGAAACCCGCCGATCGCAACCTTGATGTTCCGGTCGCGAAGTGGTTTCGCAATATCCAGAGCGCGAGGAAACTGATTCGATTGCACTCCGACAAGCATCACCATCCCGTCATCGGCGGATTCGACTAATGACGCGATCTTGTCGGGACGAATTACGGAGTTCGTCTCATCGAATGCATGGATGATCAGGTCGACATCACCGCCGAGTACCTTCTGTTCCTTGCATTCGAGTGCGAGGCCATAGAGACACGCGAGCGAGTTCGACGGGATTGCCGATCGGAACCACTGGATAACATATCCGTCATCGTCGTAATGAGACGGCTTGATGAGAACGAGCGAGAAAGTTTCTTTCGATTGAGCGTCGGGCATCGGCGGAGAAATATTATAGGAGTTACCGGAAGGGCACAAGACCTTACGAGTGCACCGTCGATCGACTGGAGCGCAGGCGTTACGACTGCATGTGTGAGAACCACAAACACTCTGTGAGCTTGGAAGGGCGAGTGCGGGGATGTAATAGCCGGCGATCGGCAAGCGATAATAAATGTCACCCATACCGCGCGTTTGAATTAGGCGGACTCTGTTCGTTATTTTAAAGGCCGCAAAATATCGGCGGCGTGCCTATATACATTGCCTACAGCAGGCCTCGCTCCTTCACTCGCAAATACGTTTCCAGCAGCTTCGGCCCGAGTGTCTGCGTCGTTACATCGAGAGCCAGACCGCCCAGCGATTCGACAAGCCGCAGAGCCTGTTCTCGCTGATGGATTATTTCCTCGGCCGCTGATTGCGTAAAGACATCCTTGATATTGTCCGGCGGTTTACTGACGGTCGTGTTCAGATCGCGGTCGCCGATAGTAACCACGAGCGGCAGATGTCGCGGACGCAAAAGCTTTAACGAGTTGATCAGTTCCTTTGAGCTTTCTTTGTCGACCAAGTCGGTCAAGATCACCACGAATGCGCGTTTTTTCGAGTTCGAGGCGATGAACTGGAACGCGCGAGCATACGAAGGCTCGATCAGCTCGGGCTCCATGTCGTGGAGCGCTTCGAGCACGGCGTCCATGTGTTCGGGACCGCGCTTCGGCGGTAGATATTTTTTGACGCGGCGGCCGAACACGGCGAGACCACAGTTGTCACCCGCGCGGGCGCATGCCGACATGAGCGCGAGGCTGGCGTGAATTGCAGTATCGAATTTCGTCTCGTCGCCGACGCGCCCGGTCATCAGTCGGCCGCCGTCAAGTGCGATCATCACCGTCTGATCGCGCTCGATCTGATACTGCCGCGTCGTGAGACGATTTCTCCGAGCCGTCGCGGTCCATGAGATATGCCGAAGCTCGTCGCCGCGAACGTAATCACGCATCGATTCGAATTCGCGGCCTTCACCGCGCCTCACGGCCCGACGTTGGATCGCGAGGAACGACCGAGCACCTAGTGCACGAAGCTCGATCTCACGAGCTCTTCGCATGTTCGGATAAACTTTAACCGTCTGGGCCTCGGCCAAAGCCGCTTGACACCAGACGAGCCCGAGCCGTGATTTAAAGCGCACCGCGATCCTGCCGAACTCATATTTGCCGCGCCGCGGCGGCGTAAGAAAGTAAGAGAAGTGGCCGGTCTGGTGCGCGTCGAGATACATACCTGCTTCACGCTTATCGTGCAGCCGCATTGCCGGCGGATATTCGTCTTTTAGTTTGATCAATATCTCGCGATCGCTTTCGTTCACGATCACCAGCCCAACTTCCGACGGATCGCCGATGGCAAATCGCTTGTCGAACTCGCGTCTTGCCGTGACACCCGCGAGAAGTTTCCGGCTGATAAGGTAATCGACGAGCGCCGCTGCGATCAGGCCGATGTCGAAAGCGACTATCGCCGAGCGCAAAAACGGAAGCTGCCACGAGACCGAGAGCGGCACGAGTCCGGCAGCAAGGAGAATGAAGAAAACTCGTGAGAAAACGAAACGCATTGAAGTCTGGCCGATTATAACACCGACGATTTCCGTTACTCTTGTTCCGGTCTTTCTGTTTTTTTCGTGCCTTCTGTGGTTAGTTTGCGTTAGCGGTTACAGACAGCCGGCGACAACCTGAAACCATTAACCCCGACCGGTAAGAATGTTTTCGCGGTTTCAAGCAACTAAAATCCGGTTTCTTCTCTCAAACGATTAGCCGACCTCGAAATACGTCATGTGCTTCAGTAAATTAGTATTTTCCTTAGTATTTCTCCTGGTGACGAGCGTCGCAGTCTTTGCCCAGGAGGCCGATACCGTTCCTCCAAAGGCCGTCGTTTTCGAAGTCTATCTGGCCAAGGACGACGGGACAGGAAAGGCTGGCGAAGAAGCGACGAGTTTTGTAACGACCGACATCCCGATCTACTGCGTCGTCCTGCTCGACTCTGCTCAGCCGACGACCGTAAAAATGAATCTCGTGGCCGTGGCTGTTCCCGGCGTCAAGGCAGAAACCAAGGTCGTCTCGACAACTTATACGACGAAGGACAATCAGGACCGTGTGAACTTCTCCGGTAGTCCGGCTGGGCAGTGGGTGGCGGGGCGATATCGGGTCGATATTTTCGTCGGCAACTCGGCTGTTGTGAGCCGCGAGTTTGCCGTCCAGAAGGCCGTGCAAGCCAAACCTGTCGTCAGGCCTTTGAACAAGAATGCGGCCGACCGCTCACGGCTAGCCGGCCCCGTAAAGACCTCCAATAACTGAAAAATCCGTCCCGCCCGCGTCCCTAAACTCCTCAAAATTTCATCTTGTAATTCATTTTCTTTGGGCGTATCATCGCTCAACAAACCGAATTACCCTTGTCGTTTTCTGTTGTTAAAGCAACTAGCTCCCTTGACCAACTCGGTCTTTTACATGAGTTGAAACGGCTGCCCAATCAGTCGAGCAGTAAATTTTCCATCCGGAGGATTCTGACATGACACGCATACTATCTTTGCTCACCGTTTTCGCGGCGTTGGCCTTTTCTGCCTTCGCACAAGCCGGCGTATCTACATCCGAGATCAAGGGCCGCGTGGGCGACCCGAACGGGGCGGTCGTTCGCGGAGCCACCGTTACCGCCACCGACGCCGATAAGGGCACGACACGAACCGTGAACACCGACGATCAAGGTGAGTACAGAATTCTCACGCTACCTCCGGGTACGTATCAACTTCGCGTTCAAGCAAGCGGGTTTTCGACACAACTCGTCAACGAAGTACAAGTGACAGTCGGACAGACGGCCGACCAGAATTTTACGCTGCAGATCGGCGACGCCACTGCAACGGTCGAAGTTACGGCCGACCTGCCGACGATCGAATCGGATCGCACGCAGCAGAGTACAACGATCAATGAAAGGTACATTCGTGACCTGCCGATCGACCGGCGGGATTACCTTACCTTCACGCTGCTTGCACCGGGCGTCGTCGATTCGAACGCACTTGCCGACAATACCGATTTTCGTGTCGCACAGACACCGCAGAGCGGCATCTCGTTCTATGGAAATAACGGTCGCGGCAATAGCATCACGGTCGA
>JBDTSA010000093.1:0-6917 GCA_039931335.1 Acidobacteriota bacterium | reverse complement strand
CAGTTTAGATGGAAACAACGTCGCGGGACTCTTCAATCTGGGTTCGGCCCAATTCGCGAGCGGTGACAAGAAAGGAGCTAAAAGGACTCAGGAGCGGCTCAAGAAGTTGAATCCGGCGCTAGCCGGCAGGCTCGACAATATCCTGAACGGAAAAGCGATAATCGACGACACGAAACGGAAGATCGAAAGCAAGATACCCAGAGTTCCGAAGATCCCGTTTTAGGCTTGGCGTCTTGCCGGTCAGACCAAGTGGGCACGGCTGAGTAGTTGGGCGAATCTCGGATCGGCTCGCAGCTTGTCAAAGCGCGGATCGAGACGGAGAAATACAAGGTTGTAAGAATTCGCGTCCAACGCCTTATCAAGCCATAAGAAAGTACCGTCCAAATCCCCAAGTCCCGCCCTTACGACGGCAATCGAATAGGGGTCGACATAACCGTCCTTAGAGAGGCGCTCCAGCTGACGTGATAGTTTGTTGGCATTTTCAGGCTGCCCCGAAACGGCGTACACGTATGCGCGTTGAGCAATTGCCGGCACCCAATCGCTTTTGTAGTTCTGGTCTATACGTTCGAGTGCTTCGAGTGCTTCAGCGAATTTTCCGGTCTCCGCCAGCGACTCCCCGATCCAAAGTCGGTCGAACGGGCACGACGGCGTAGACTCGAGGCTCGTTCGCGACTGTACGACCGAGCGGTCAAATCGGCGGGCGTTGAAATATTGCCATCCAAGATCACAGTTGCTGAAATGGGCGAGAGGATCGAGCTCGGTCGCAAATCTTATTTCATCCAAGCCTTGCTCGGTACGCCCGACGGTCATCAGATACTCACCGTAGAGATCGTGCGCCAGAGCATGGCGCGGGGCAAGCTTGATAACTTGCGTGATCGCGGCTTCGGTGCCGGGCAGATCTCGGCGGTACATATATTTTACCGAAGCATCCGAGAAGTTAGCGTCCGCGCTGCCGCCATCCAGCGCGAGAGCTTGTCGTGCATACTCTTCGGCCTTGGGCATAACGTCATTCGGCGCCCGGAAATAAAACCCGAGAGAATTGTAGGCATCGGACAAACCGCAATATGCCAGCACAAAGTTCTTGTCGTTTGCGACGGCCTGCTCAAAAAGCATGATCGCCTTGGTCAGGTTTTCCTCGGTCTGGCTGTGCCAAAGGTGCCGCCCCTTAAGGTAAAGAATGTAAGCCTCTACATCTGCCGTACCGTACTCAGAGGGCGTAGATGCCGTAAGTTGCTTTCCGGAAATTGCCTCCGTCGAGCTCCTGGCGACCTCGTCTTGAAGGGCGAAAATTTCGGTCTCGGGCCGTGCGAATTCTTTTGTCCACAAGACCCGTCCGCTCGCCCCGTCGATCACCCGAACGGCCACCCGCAATATCTGGTCGTCTTTCTGTAAGCTGCCGGTCAGGACGCTCTCGACGGCCATCAGTTTTGCGGCCGTCAAAAGATCAAGGCCTCGATCGCGGGCGGCGAAAGACGATCCCGGGGCGACAACCGCGAGCTCAGGATCGCGCGACAGCGAGTTGATGAGACTTTCAGTGATCCCATCGCTCAGGTAGGCGTCCGATTCGGTTCCGGTTAAATTAGCCAGCGGCAGCACCGCGAGCGAATGAACTACTGTCGGACCGGTCTGATCCGTTTGCCGTGCAAAATACAAGACAGTCGTCGCAAGGATCGCGACCGCTATGGCCGTAGAAATAAGGGGAAGGCGAAGGGACCAAATCGCCGTCCTACGGTTCAGAGATCTTGCCACCGGGATGGCCGCCGACACTTCATCGTCATCTTCGACGGTCAGCGTCACGATCCTTTCCCTTTTGATTTCCACCACGGAACCCTCTGCTCGAGGCCGCTCCGCAACTTCACCGATAAACCGGTAGCCTTCGGCCCAGTGCGTAAGGATGAAACGCGGGTTCTCCGTGGTGTCTTTCAGCCCCTTGCGGATAGCCCCGATGCATTTCGTCAAAGACTCTTCATATACATCGTGTCCGTGCCAGAACGTGTCGAGAAGTTCGCGTCGGGTGACCATCCGATCGCAATTCTCGATCAGGTAGACCAATACTTCGAAAGGCTTTTTAGTGAGACGGACAGCCTCGGCTCCCCGAGACAGTTGGCGTGCCTCAGGGTCGAGCCTGAAGTCATTAAAGGTGTACGTCTTTCGCACAGCTAAAGCCATACAAATGTTCAGTCGGTGTCTAGTTTCCGAAGGATTTCGCAATCATTTCGCATTCAGTTCAGGATTTTCGCTCTGCGCACTGCAAGAATCTTGCGAAACATCCGCGCACGTTGACGGGTTAGAGCCGATATTAGCACGGCCTATGAGGATGAAACGAAAAATTCGCATAACAGCCTCGGAGAGAATAACCGTGAAGGTCCCCGCCGAGATTACGATTTGTCCACGCTGTCTGGATGTTCTCGAACACATAACGAATGTTCCGTCCGATGTGGTGCCGGAATTCAAACCGAGGATCGATTCTCACGATCACGTCACCCTTGGCGGAACGCCGGGAAAAAAAGAATAAAGGAGAAACTTAAAAATGAAAAAACACAACTTGCTCTCGATCCGATCACTTCTGTCGATCGCGTTTGTCACATTCTTAGGCCTGAGTATGACGGTCACCAGCAACGCCCAACGCACCCGGAGCAACGCCGAAGTATACAAGATCAGCGATGGCTCCGTGGTTGCCGGCGCCGCATCGACCCTTTTCCGTTCGAGCAACAGCTTGACAGTGGCGCTGAACACGAACAGCCTGCCAGCCGGCGCTTACACAGCGTGGTGGGTCATCGAAAATTACCCCCAGTTTTGCACGGAGCGCCCTTGCACGTTGCAGGACGAAGAAAACCCGCTTGTGCAGAGCTCCGTTCTTAACGCGACCGGGCACATCGTGTCAGTCAGCGGTGTCGGTAACTTTGCGGCCTGGGTGTCGATCGGCGGCCCGTACAGAGGCGAAATTCTGTTCGGTCCCGGACTGGTCAACCCGCAAGGCGCTGACGTGTACCTGATCATCCGATACCACGGCGCGATTATTCCCGGAATGCTCAAGAGTCAATTGACCACCTATGACGGTGGTTGCTCGATAAACACGTGTTCGGACGAGCAGATCGCGTTTCACATCGGCCAATAAAAGCGAGCGGGCCGCTCTCTCGATCGGGATTAAAGTGGGTCGAAAACCTGCTATTAGGAAGCGAAGATGTCCTGTTTTGTTAGCACATTAAATGTCCGGTTTGGCGATTTGGAAGCGGAGCGGCGAGCCGCTTCGATTTCAAATCGCGGGTTTTGCGAACCAGGCGGTTCAGCGTCCGGCCGTCGCTGGTATATTTGCCAAGCTCCTGCGGGCCGAAGCCGATAGTGATCGTTTTATAAATGTGCGGATAGACGGTCACGCGACAGCCATCCATCGAGCGTCGCCAGCTCGGCCGGTCGATCTGCAGAGTGACGGTGTTGTACTTCAACAGTATTGTCGCGGTTTAACTCGAAAATATCCTGAGCGGAAAGGTCGTGATCGGCGGAACGAATCGGAAGATCGAAAGCAAGGTTCCAAAGGTTCTGAGGATACCGTTTTGAACTACGAAGCTTCGCAGAAACTTTTTCTTATCAGGTGCTCATTTAGAACGGCAAAAGATATTTCAGCTCTGAGCCCGCATGAGGGTTTCGCTAGTTCTCTTTCGGAACGCCAATGCGGGGCAGCAAGGCCTGGAAACGCGGATTGTCACGGAGTCCATCCCATTTCACATCATTAACCAAAGTCGGCATGAGAGACGATCTAGCCTGATAGGCTTTTTCTAGCCAAGTGAAAGTTTGCTCTTGGTCGTCAAGGCTTAGGTAAACGATCGCCATAAAAAACGGGTCGACGTAGATATGCTTTGACTGTTCGTCAAGGATTTTTAGACCCGCATCTGCTTCTCCGCGCTTGCCCATTTTGCCGAGAGCATACGACCTTTCGGCGACAGCGATGGGCGGCAATATCGGCATGAAAGTCTTGGCCTTTTCAAGTTCGTCTATGGCCTCCTGATACCTACCCTGATAATTAAGCGTACGAGCTAACCCGTACACTGCCATAAAATTGTTCGGTGCCAGCCGCAACGCCTCGTGGTATTCGTCGATCGATTCGTTGTACCGGCGCGCGTAATAGGAATTGCATCCGAGTTCCGTTGTCAGCGGGATCGACATCGGGTCGTCACCCAACGCACGCCGCATCGTATCATCGGCATCCGATGCTCTTCCGGTTATTTGTAGAACGTGTGCCGTACAGCTAAAAGTCTCTATCGATTTGAGGTTTACAACGTTGCCGTTCGACAACTCTTCTTTCGCTTTATTCCAATCCCAATCGTACAGAAGGGCGACCAGTCCCAAAATGATATGCGGATCGGAAAGCGTGTCATCCAATTCGAGAGCTTTCTCTGCGGATGCTCTTGCCTTCGGCATAACCTCACGCGGCGGCATAAAATAAATGCCGAGGTTCACATACCGCATACCCATTTCCGAGTAGGCGATAGCGAAACGAGGGTCTTTATCGATTGCCTGATTATAAAGCTTGATTGATTGAGTCAAACCCTCCGGAGTGTTTTCTTGGCCGGCCGCCTGGCCTTTCAGATAGAGCTGATACGCCTCCGAATTGTCCGTCGGGCCCTCCGAGAGAATCCGTTTGTCTGCATCGGTCAAATTCACTCGCAGACTTTGTGCGACCGCTAGCGATATCTCGTTCTGTGTGGCGACCACGTCGAGTGGATTTTTTAAATACTGCTTGCCCCAGATCATCGATCCGTCAGTCGGATCAACCAGGGTTACGTTTATTATCAATAGATTTTCGACTTGTTTGATGTCTCCCATCACTAAGGTCTGCACCCTCAGTTCGTCAGCTACCCTCTTGAGGTCGAGTTCTTTTCCTTTATAAAGAGATACGGAGTTGCCGGAGATGACCCTTAATCCGGAAAGACGAGACAGTTGATTGATCACATTGTCAGTAATCCCGTCAACGAGATAATCCAGATTTGTGTCGTTCGTTGCATTTTTGAACGGGATTACCGCGATCGATCTCCGTCCGCCGTCGGCCGGTATTCGCTTAAAGAATAAAAGGTATGAACCGAAGGCTGCCGCCAGCAGAAGCCCGGCTGCCAAAATGGCCAACAGCCGTTTGCCCCGAAACGTCTCCACCGACCCAAGATTGTGTTCGATCGCAGTATCGGGAAGCTGAATATCGGAGCCTTTAGCCCGCAAAACAGGATTATCGTTAACCCTTATCACTTCGGCCACAAATCGGTAACCCTTTGTCGGGATCGTTTCAATAAATCTGTTTCCGTTCTTGTCTTGTCCGAGCGCCTTGCGCAGATCGTGTACCGTTCGGGCAAGGTTTGCCTCTTCAACAAAAGATTCAGCCCACACCGCTCGCAGCAGCTCCTCTTTTTCGACCAGATGCCCGGCATGCCTCACCAGATAAACAAGCGTGTCGAAGGATTTCGGTGTGAGGTAGACAGGTCTGTTCGCATCGAGCAACCGGCGCTCTGACACGTTGAGTAGAAAGGATTTAAATCGATATGCGTGGCTTTCGCTGCCGTCCATTCCAGCCCCCCGAGAAAAAAAGAAGAAATTGCGAAGAATTTTCCAAAGACATCCCGCGACTCCAAAGATTATGTTGCAAACGAAGACGAAAATCGCCGGTTGCCTAATTATCGCGGGTGAATTCCTCGAAGAGTTCCCACGCAGTATACAGCAACCGGCGGCCAGAAGTAACGAAGAATCGCTGGGAGCAACCATGAAAATCGACACGAAGAAATTGACGTCATTTGTCGGCAGACTGACGTTCGCGGCAGTTATCTTTGTATTGGCTTTATCCCGGGTAACCGCTGGGATCTGGATCCAGAACAATCTCGGATTAGCGAACGATAAACCCGTTCCCGCTGCATATGTAACCTGAGTATCGGACTTTTTCAAAGTTATTAATTCTTTCGAGGGTATGGGAAGCAGTTGGCCGGTTGCCGACTCCATCAATAATCAACGCGGATGCCCAGCTTCAGACGCCGCATGAACCCATTCATCAAGGAGCAACGATGTACACGAAAACAATTACTGCGTTTTATGTTTGTATCCTGATATTGATCGCAATATCAGCGGCGACGGCCCAGGCACCTACCCGAAAGAGTGAAGCAGTCGTTACCTACGACGACATTCGGGCCGGAACATGTGACGCTCTAGTCAGCAGCGTCGGGGTAGTGACCCCGGCAACGCCGAACGATACAATTCTGTTCAATCGAACATATAGAGGCCAGCCAAATCCCCAGTTTTGTCAGCCGCTGCTTAACCCTGACGGCACTCAGATGACTCTCGGCCAATACGCAGAGGTTTCCGGCCGGGCGGCGGTCAAGTGTATTCGGAGGGGATCGCACAGCGTAATGCAATTCACTGGCCTTCGTCCGAACGGCCTTTATTCGATCTGGATCGTGCTGTTCGGTTCCATGCCCGGGCCGCCGATCGGGGTTGGTGCAATCGGACCGAATGGACCGTACGAGAATGGATTTACTGCCGACGCCGAAGGTGTAGGCCAGATCGGACAGATAACGCCAGAACAAGACCTCTCGATTTTCGGGCGCGTAGGCCCATGCATGCTGGATTCGCCGCTCGTTCTCGAAGTGGTCTATCACGGTGACGGTCTTCTACACGGCGGCGATCCTGGTCCCGGATACACCTGGGTTACTAACGCAGCATTCATCTATCGGTAATCCAGCTACTTTCGTGATGTGTCTGATCGGAGAATCCGCGGCGGGATTCTCCATCAGCTTTCGAAGAACCCTTGCCACTAGCAACATCAAATCGCCAAACGGGACATTTGATGTGCTAACTACAACGAGCATGAAAATACTTTGCATTCGCCTGCTCTTTTAGTGCTACAATGCCGGTCATTCCAGGACCGGCATGTCGGAGCGACG
>JBDTSA010000092.1:0-6938 GCA_039931335.1 Acidobacteriota bacterium | reverse complement strand
GGAGATCACTGCGGCGACTGTCCGCATCATTGAGGCGGCAGGCGTCGATGTCGCGTGGGAAACCCACATAATGGGTGCCCAGGCTCTTGAAAAGTACGGGGCCACTCTGCCTGAAGACACGATCGAATCGATCAAGCGAAACAAGGTCGCGCTGAAAGGCCCGCAGATGACACCGATCGGAAAGGGATTCACCTCTGTGAACGTCGGATTGCGCAAGGCTCTTGATCTTTATGCAAACGTCCGGCCTGTAAAAAACCTGCCGAATGTACCGAGCCGCTACTCTGGCGTCGATCTCGTCATCGTCCGTGAGAATACCGAAGGGCTCTACTCGGGGCTTGAGCACACCGTCATTCCGGGCGTCGTCGAGAGTTTGAAGATCGTGACGGAAAAAGCTTCGATGCGAATCGCGAAATACGCATTTGAATACGCCCGCTTGCACGGCCGGAAAAAGGTTTGGTGTGTTCACAAGGCCAACATCATGAAGCTCTCGGACGGGTTATTTCTGGAGTGCTTCGAAAAGGTCGCGAAGGATTATCCGGAGATCGAAGCGGACAACAAGATTGTCGACAACTGCTGCATGCAGCTCGTCATGAAGCCCGAGCAGTTTGACATCCTCGTGCTCGAAAATCTTTACGGCGATATCGTCTCCGATCTTTGTGCAGGTTTGATAGGCGGTCTCGGTATGGCACCGGGAGCGAACATCGGCGAGCAGGGCGCGGTCTTCGAAGCCGTCCATGGATCAGCTCCGGACATTGCGGGACAAGGAATTGCGAATCCGACGGCGCTCTTGATGTCGGGCATCATGATGCTCAGGCATCTTGGCGAAATGGATGCGGCGGCCCGCATTGAGAAGGCAATGCTCGATGTTTTTGCCGAAGGGAAATCCCTGACGAAAGATCTCGGCGGTACAGCGAAGACGAACGAATTCGCTCGCGCAATAGTCGACAGGCTGAGCGAAACTGGCGTCGCGGCGTAGCCAGAGTTCAGAGTTCAGAGTTCAGAGTTTAGAGTTCCGAGTTCCGAGTTCCGAGTTCCGAGTTCAGAGTTTAGGGTTGAGTGGTCTGTGGCTAAATCTGAACTCTGAACTCTGAACTCTAAACTCTAACCTCTAACCTCTGAAGGCCTGCACGGAACGGAGTGCGAACATACCATTTCTGTCACGCAGGTTTTTGTGCAACGTATCGGAACGAAATCCGTTCCAATTGTCGGACGGTAACTACCGGCCGCACAGGAGGGTTCGATGAAGGGATTAATTGCAAGCTTGATGTTACTGCTCGCTTTCGGCACGGTGCCGGCGACGGCGGCGAAAAGTGCCGAGACGCTGCGAGTTCAGATCAATAAAGAAAAGCGCTTTGCGAAGAGCAAACTTTCAATTCGCTTTGTCGAACTAATAGAAGACTCACGGTGTCCTGTCGACACAAACTGCATCTGGGCGGGAAACGCAAAGATCAAGATCCGTGTCACGAAAAATGGCCGCTCGCAGGAGCTAACGCTTGATACAAACGGACCGAACCAAGCCGCGGTAGCTGAAGGTTATTCGATCAAGTTGATCAGTCTGACGCCCGCACCGCGCTCAAATATCCGCATCAACCGCAACGGCTATGTCGCGACTTTCGAAGCCGTGATGCTTACGCGGTAAGCCGTACGTACGGATTCGTCAGAAACATCAGGATCAACAAAAGAATGAAGTAGGGAATAAGGACTGCTGCTCCGGGGTAGTCCTTTGCCATGCGCTGTCCGAAGAAAAGCGCGGTTATGGAAGCGGCTCCGCAAGCGGCCGCCCAAAATATCATCACCAGTGAGCCAGCCGCGAGAAAATAGATAATCCCGGCGGCTGCGAGAAAGCCTGCCGCGAGCTCCATCACGGTGATCGTCGCGAGCATCGTCGGAACCATCGGTGCGAGAAGAGTCTTTGCGAAGTGTCCCGTCAGCCAGCCGAGATTTCCCTTCCAATCGAAAACTTTATCGAGACCCGATTGAAGAAAAAGTATCGCGACAAGCAGAGCTGCGAACACCGCTGGCAGATTCCTTAGTATTTGATCGACTGCCATGATTTTCAGACCGAGGCTTGTTCTCCGAGCGAGATATTCTTCTTCATGCAGACGCTGTTGCCAATTCCCGCGTACTGCCCATAGTTCGGAATAAACTCGTAGCCAGAGCGCGTGTAGAGAGTAATCGCCGCTTGCTGTTTAAGACCAGTTTCAAGGACACAGTCCGCGTATCCCAATTCCCGCGCCCACGATTCCAGCTCGTCGAGAACCATCGCCCCGATCTGTTTTCCTCGATGCTCGGGAAGTACGAACATCCTCTTTACTTCCGCGATAACGGGTGAGTGCGGGCGGAAGGCACCGCATCCGACGGCGTCGTCATTATCGTATGCGACGACGGCGTACGGGATTCCGTCCAGTCCATTGAACTGCGAGTAATACGCGTGCTCCTCGCCGTCAACTTCTGCCAGAAATTCGTCGAGCTGTGTTACCAGTCGGCGAAAGTCCGGATCGTCAGAAGTTGTTCGCTTGAGGATCATCTCTTCGACTTCGCCATTAACGCTTCGATCTCATCCGGATCTCTTGGGACTTTCGTTGTGAGATTCAAATTGCCGTTCTCCGTCACAAGGACGTCGTCTTCGATCCGGACGCCGATACCGCGATACTTCGATGGAGCTGATTTATCGTCCAGCGGAATGTACAAGCCGGGCTCAACGGTCAGGACCATGCCGGGAGCAAATGGCTTTGAGTTTTTCGCCGCCTGATCGGTGAAGTAACGGCCCGCGTCGTGTACGTCGAGGCCGAGATAGTGTCCGACGCCATGCATGTAATACTTCATGTACTCTTTCTTTTTGATGAGGTCCTTCGTCTTGCCCTTCAGCAGCCCAAGCTTTTTCATTCCCTCGGTGAGTAGCTCGATCGAAAATTCTTGACGCTTTTTCACTGTGTTGCCGGTCTTCGTATATTCAACACACTGCTCCTGAACGTCGAGCACGACATCGTAAACTTCTCGCTGCGCCTTTGAGTACTTACCATTCACCGGGAACGTGCGCGTGATGTCCGAGGCGTAGCCCCGATATTCGGCGCCCGCGTCGATGAGAATAAGATCGCCGTCCTTTAGCGGCATGTTGTTCTCGACATAATGCAGGATCGTCGCGTTGTCGCCACCTCCGACGATCGAGTTGTAGGCGACGCCGCTCGCGCCTTTTTCGCGCATGTACGATTCGACCAGCGACTCGACCTGGAACTCGTTCATTCCCGGCTTCACTTTTTTCATCGCGAGCACATGAGCCTCAGCCGCGATGTCGGCCGCACGCTGCATCATACCGACTTCCTCTTCGTTCTTATGTAGACGCATCTCGCCGAGGATGATCGTCGGATCGATGATCGTGTGCGGCGGGTATGCAGTTTTCAAACGCCTGACGCGCTGCTCAGTCAAATAGCCGAGGATCTTTTGATCGAGGGCCTTATCGACGGCGAACCGGTGGTAGAGTTTCTCGTGCCCGTCGAGAATCTTCGCCAGATCGTCGCCGAACTTATCGATCGAGAACGCTCTGTCCGCTCCGTAATTCTTTACCGCGCCTTCGGTGCCTTGGCGCCGTCCGAACCATGTTTCCATTTCGAGATCGCGGGGCCGGACATAAAGGGTGTAAGGAGTTTTTGAAGCCGGATCGATAATCGCGACCGCGTCCGGTTCGGGAAAGCCGGTCAGATACCAGAAGTCAGAATCCTGACGAAATCTGTATTCCGTATCGTAGCTTCGAGTGGCCTCATGGGCCGCCGGAATGATCGCGATGGAATTGTCGTCCATCTGTTCTATAAAACGTTTAAGTTGTGATCGCATAATTGGGTTCTCTCTCGTGGATTCTATCGCAAACGACGCGAAATGTCAGAACCGCAATATGGCAGAGCGGGGTTTTATTTATTGCCAAGGGTGAGTGACGAGTCGGCGGGAGAGCGTGAGTCGGGTCGAGCATTTCGAACTTGCCGTTTGCAGCTGCGTCGAATGTATCGACACGGCCGCAAACGGCAATCTTGCAAATCACTGGGTGGGCGCGGGAACTGTTTCTTTTTTCGGCTCTTCTTCTTTAACGACGATCTTCTCGTTCAAGGAAATCCCGAAGACTTTCGGGTCGTTCATGAAGTCGGCCAACCTTTCCGGACTAAAGGTTGCGCGAATCACAGCGGCGTTTTCTTTGTCGATGGTGACAAGCGCAACTCGGATGTTTTTGCCGTCCTCGCGCATGTACATGTAAGCCTGCTGCCCCTTAGCCGTCCGGGCACGAAGGATCGGGCTCCATTCGGCTGTAAATGAATTCTTCAATACCGACTGCATTTCTTTGCCGACTGTTTCGCCCGAAAATTTCAGGTCTTCAAACAATGTAACGCTAAAACTCTTCACACCCGCCGGGCGAACCACATTCACGGCAAAGCGGGCGAGCCACATGAATGGGATCTTTACCTTTTTCGCACGATACTTCGTCTTCAAATGTCGAACGATCGACTTGTACTCGCTTGGCTTGGCGGCGGTCGCGGCAGGTGTAATGAACGTGAACACGAACAGCACGAGGAGACATGCCATCAACATCTTTCTTCTTGGCATCATCTTTCCTCCTTAATGATTTGGCTTTATTGTGCTGTCTTTTTCCCGCTCTATGTCAATCTTTGGGATGTTCAATTTTCCGCTGATTTCGGTGAGCAACTCGATATCGATCGGCCCGATCATGTTTACCAGCGCCACGCTCTTGGATTCTGATATGACGACGGCAATACCGCTCATAATGTTGCCGCTAAACATCGTGTAAACATCCACCTTTTGATTATTTTTCTTGCTCCGCACATTTGCGAGTTTTTCCCAGCCGGGGGCGTTGAGCTGCGACCGGAGGGCGTCGATTTCAGCAACGTTATATTCGTTCTCGTTCTCGAAACGGTAAACACGAACGTAAATGCCCTTGAGTCCGCTTATCGCCTGGGCTGCCTTTTTTGCATTCTCGTCGTTGGACTTGGCTGAGACTCGCTTGGCTAGATCGAGAAGCTTTCCGTCGATGTTGACTTCGACCACGTCCCGGGCGCGGGCCTCGAGGCCATCGAGCCGTTCGAAGTTGAGGCGAGCATCCTGCGCACGCCCCATAGATACAGGTACAAGTATGAACAAAAGGATCAGTAACGAATGATATTTAAGTGACCTCATAGTTTTCTCCTAACGCTGATTCTTACTGGAGTCGTCGTCTATGTCTTGGGTGCCGTCGATCGTATTCTGCACGATCTTCAACTTGGAACCGGTAATCGAGAGAGCGAGCATCAACTGTCGATACGCGTACCTTTCTTCGTCTGATAAAGCAGCGACACTATCCTTTGGAGCCGCGTCTTTTGTTCTAGGTCCACGAATAGCGGAAGCGGTTGTGGAATTGATCTTTCCGTGGCCGTTACGGCTTCGGCGTGCGGGTGGCTCACTGATTTGAATATCTTGCGAAGCGGGTTCGATCGAAACGTCTGCCAGCGGGCTTTCCGGTCCGGAAACGAAAACGACATCGCGTGCGTTTGTAAATTCCTTATTTTCCGCAGTGCTCGGAAGCCAAGCTACCGAAGCAATCGACACAACTGCGACCGAGGCAGCGAAGGCAAAGCCGCGCCACGCGAACCGTGCATGCGGATCACCGGCTGCGATAACAGGGGCCTTATCGCCGATTGGCGAAACCGGTGGAACGGTTTCGCAATACCGGAATGCCGCGAGTGTTTTTTCCAACCTCTCGATCTCCTGATCGCTACCCGTCTTGTTCCAAAGATATTCGTTGTTCATTTTCGACCTCCGACGCCAAGCGTCTGTCGCAAAAGCTCCATGCCTCGATGAAGATTTACCCGCACCGATTCCGGCTTCAGACCTGTTCGTTCCGCGATCTCGTTTCCGGTCATACCCTCTACGAGACGCAGAACCAAAGTTTCGCGGTAGGCCTCAGGCATCGAACGAATCGCTGCCAAAATTTCTCGAGCCTCCGCATCCGGATTATTCTTGCTGGTTATTTCGTCCGGGAGTTCTTCCGTCGTGTGAGCCTGACGGTAGAATTCCGCGGCCTGGTTTCGCGCGATCCTTACAAGCCAGGCACCGATCGCATTCTTTTCGCGCAACGTATCCAGTTTGTTGTAAGCCGCAAGAAAGACTTCCTGAACAACGTCCTGGACGTCATCGCCCGGCACGCGAGCGAGCACAATTCCGTGAACCATCGGGGCGAACATCCGGTAGATATCATCGAAGGCGTCCCGGTCGCCGGCGCGTGCCCGGTCGACCAGGTGAGCCTCGATTGAAACAGGGGCGTCGGTTCGAGACTCTGGGCCGAACAAGAACATGTTTCTGGCGATTTCGCTGTTAGACATTTTGATATCGGAAAGAGTCTGCGTGATATGTGCCGGTAATATAGACGATTCTCGCGGAAAAAAGTTAACAAGATTGAAAAAAAAATTCTGGATGGGGTGCAGCTCCGTTGAACGTCGACTACATCGACGCCGCTAGTTATGTTTCCGTACCGGGTTAATATCCATGCCCGCCCCCCCCCGGGCATTCTGTGGCCACGGTTTTAAGGCAATGGCCACCGAATGCACCGAAACACGGCTACGAACTTGTTGTGCTGCCGCGAAAACGAAACGGGGCCATACATGGTTTCGGCTTTCTAAATCGACGCAATCTATCTGTGCTAATCTGTGGATTCCTTTTTCATGGAGCTGCGAATCACCGAAATATTTCTCTCGATACAAGGCGAGTCTTCACACGCCGGACGGCCGTGTTCCTTCGTCCGTCTGACGGGATGTCCAATGCGTTGCGTGTGGTGCGACAGCGAGTACACGTTCACCGGCGGCGAGAAGATGACGTTCGAAGAGATATTCGCGAAGCTTGAAGAATTTGGCTGCGACTTGGTTGAGGTGACGGGCGGTGAGCCGCTTGCGCAAACGAATTCC